>NZ_JAUQXO010000098.1:0-10859 GCF_030834625.1 Geobacter sp. | reverse complement strand
CTGCCGAAGGTGTTCATTCCCCCCGAAGGTGCTCACAACTTCAGCTTGAACATCTTCAGGGTTGTTGAGCATCTTCGAGGGGAGTCGCCAGAGCCAGGGGCCTTTCATCCCCTCCTTTTGGGCCTCGATCCCCAGCGCTTTTTGTGCCCGTCGGACGGTCTGCCATGAGTGCCCCGCGCCTTCTGCATCCCCTTTGATTATCCTTGATGAAACCGGCCCATCGGCAAGCAGGTTGCTCAAAAACTCCTTGGCGTCATCCAAGGCGCTCCGCTCTTCCGGGTCTCCCTGTGGTGACATTGCTTCATCGGCGGTTATTGCGACGGGCTCACCCTCCCAGCTTACGCGGGAAGTCTCGATACCGCCCGCCAGGCTGTGAGATTCAACGCAAAAGGCCAGCCCGCTTTGATCGTTGCCGATGTTGTTCTTGAGGGGGAGGAAAAGCCGACGGTGGTTATCCTCTTTGTCCCGTGCTATCAGGTAAGCCGCCCGTGACGCCGCAACAAAGGCCAGGCTGCCGGTCACGCGCATGAGGGCTTCACCACTGCCCCCCTTGTTGAGGTGAGAGACGCAGACAACAGCCGCCCCATGCTTTGCGGCAAGTTCCCCCAGCGGGGAGAGCAACGCCCGGATGTCGGCGTTCTTGTGGCTGTCCGTGCCCCCCAGATAGGCAGTGATTGGGTCAATGACGATCAAGGCCACGTCGCCGATATGCGCGAGCATTTCCCCCAGCCGGTGAAGGTCGCTTGCCAGGTTGAAGGCGCGTGGTCGTGTGCCGGTATCATCAAGAACGGCATCAAGTATGTACACGCGGTCAAGGTCGGCCCCTGCCGCTTCGAGTCGTGGACGGATGGTATCTTCGGCATCATCTTCGGCGGATAAAAAACAGACGTTGCCTAGCTCGCATGGCGTCTTGTCCGCAGGCCACGTACTGCCAGTTGAGACGATTGCCGCCATACTTGACGTGAGCTGAGATTTACCCAGGCCGGGATGTCCGGCCAGCATGGAGACCTTGCCCCGTGCAATCCGTCCCGGCCAGAGCCAGCGGATCGGTTTGGCTTCGACATCCGACATGCGCCGGTAAGTGAAGGGCAACGGTTTTTCCTTTGTAGCAGTTTCCGACGGTTCAGCGGCAACCTTGCCGTTATCCTGCCGTGGTTGCCCTGCCTGATCCACTTGCCGCCGGACGGCCTCAATTCCCTCCAGTTGATGCAGGTCGTTGAAGTCAGTCGGCTTGTCGGTGGCGTCCTGGATGTCAGCAATTGTCAGCAGCCCCGCCACGGCAAGTGCCGCTTCGGTGGCCTTGATAACGCCGGTGTTGATGTCTCCCCATTGGTCATTGTCGGCGCAGATTATCAGGCGGTAATCCGGGTATTTCTGCCGCAGGGCTTCGGCAACCGGCTTGAGGTTTCCGGCATCGAAGGCGACGGCCACGCCGCAGCCGGTGGCCTCGTACAGGCTCGCACCGGTGGCGTACCCCTCGCAGACAAGCAGGGTCTTTTCCTTCGGCTTGCCAATGGGGAAGTAATGGCCCTGTTTGGCTGTGCCTACCTTGAATTTCTTGTCCCCGTCCGCCCCGATGAACTGCATCCCGTGAATGGCCCGCGTCGTGTCGTAGAGCGGCACCATGAGGGAGTCACGCAGCAGGCGCAGCCCGTAGGCATGTACCCCCTTGCGCTTCAGGTACGGGTGTGCATTGGTCGCTTCCTTGCCATGCTTCCAGCGTTCGGCGCACCATGTCCGGCATTCGGCCTGAAGCTTCGCCGTCTCTTCGTCCCTTTGCCGACGTGCGGCCTCCATTTTGGCCGTGTAGCGGGCTTTCTCTTCCGGGGTTAGGGTTGTGTATGCCTTGGCGCTCCAGGTCTCGGAAATCCCCCGCTTGAAGCAGCCGAATTGTCCCGCTGCCGGATCATCGGCATGAAGGACGTACCAGCCGTTTTTGCTGCCGGAGCGGTCGCCCGCCACGTGGAAGCGGTGCAAAGTTCCATCGGCCAGGATTGCCGCGTCTGTCTCAATCCCGGCGGACTGTATGGCCTGCTTGAAGGTTTCTTCACTGCTCATGTTGCACCTCCATTGCCACAAGAGGGCTTTTCAGGAGGCGTGATGTATGGTAATATCCAACTACAATTTCCGTTATCAATATCCCTCGATTCAAGCACTGCCCCGGCCTATCCGCCGGGGCTTTCGCGTTTAAGTCCATGTCACACCGCCCTTGCCGCGTCCGCTTCTGTTGTGCTCCTGAAGCCTTGCAGCCCGGCAATGTATGCCTGGACGTCAGAAGTGCGGTAGCGCACCAGCCGCCCCAGCTTGATGAACTTCGGCCCCTTACCTTTGAGTCGCCACTGCTCCAGGGTACTGTCAGCCAGCCCGGTGATTTCCTTTACTTCTGCCTGAGTCATCAATTTATCATTCGCTTGAAAAGTCATTGTTTTATTCTCCTATTTTCTCCAATAAGGGAGTTGGTTAGTTGACCGCCCGAAACAAAAAACCCCGATGCGACAGCCTTTCAGCTCTGTCAACACCGGGGTTCCGGGCGGGTTCAATGAAAAACCCCAGCGTTGAACAGAGGACGCACGAAAGGCGTCAACCTTGCTCAACACTGGGGTTCGATATAGTTCTAAGGCTTTGTGACGGATGGGAGGATAATTTCAAATTCCCATGACTGGGTGAGCTGGGGAGGCCGTTGGTATAATTCCCCGATTGCGCCCTGTTCCGTTTTGTCCTTTAGAGGTCTACTAACCAATGCGCCCGACGTGTGAGAAGTTCCCTTGCGGGAGGTCTGCGTCAGGGTTATGTGGCTGTTCCCGGTTGCCGTGAAGTTCCCCATTGGGGAGGCTGCCGCCGAGAAGGTGAATCATGTTCCACTTTGGTAAAGTTCCCTTGCGGGAGGCCAAAGGCAGAGGTTGAATTGTTCCGGTCACAGTGTAGTTCCCCTTGGGGGAGGCTGAAACCGGCATTAACTGCATGTCCTTTGCGATTAAGTTCCCATGCGGGAGGTCGCGTCAGAACGGGATGTCGTCCATTGGGTCTTTCTTTTTGATAATGCTTTTTTCGTCTATGCGGTAAAACCAGGGGTCATCATAACCTGCATTATACTCTTTGAAGGAAACCGCCTCGTATTGGATACCTTCCTTCTGATATTCGTCAAAACTTCCTGATCCAGGGTACACATTAAACAAGTCGCTAAATTCTGCATGTTTCATATAGAACGCGACTTGCCCGGTAAAAAGTGGTTTCCCCCATACCTGGAGAAAGTCGGCGAGTTCTTTCTTGACCTTCTGTTTATCTCCTGCATCCAGTATGCGAGGTGATCGCAGGCCACCCTGATAAAAGTGGAGTATGAGCCAGTAGTCACCGTTATCCTTGAAACCCTTCACTACCTTGCGAAAGCAGGGTATAAGCCCATTTAACCGGCTGATAGGGTGATAGTCAAGTGTCATCTTATAGCCCTCTCACAATCCTATGACACAATATATGGACTCACGAAACAATTGTCAAGGTAGATGTTTTTATATGTAACTACCCGTAACAGAAAAGGACACTCTTTAAAGTGCCCTTTTGCTCTGCTACCACATATAGTGTCATCTACTGATTGACAGCGGCTTTTTTCTTCCCCCGCATCTGGATTACTTTCCCGGCCTTCTTTTCCGCCAGCATTCCCTTGATCGTGTCTGTAATCTGCTGCATCGGAAGCCGCAGCTTATCTATGCTCAAGATGATATAGCCTTGGGTCACGTCCTTGTCAGAGTGGTTCATCAGGCGCTTCAAGACCGAATAGGAAACTTCATTTTCGGCAATGCTGGCAAACGTCCGGCGGAGGTCATGCAGACAAAAGCGAATACCCGGTTTGATCTTGTCGGCGGGCTGCTCCTTGATGAGCTTTTCCATTTCTTCGTCGGTCTCAACGCCGTTCAGCATCTTCTTTGTTTCGCGCTCGATGAAATCAATCTGCCGCTTGGTCTCGGTCAGGTGGCCGCTCTTGCCGGTGCCGGGAAAGACGAAAGCGTTTTCCCTGGCGTCAAGTCTGCCCTGGAAGAGGTCTTTCAGGTAGTCGCTCATCGGGACGGTATGCGCCTTTTTGTTCTTGGCAATCTCCTTGCGGATCGTGAAAGTTTTACCCTCCATATCCACATCATCCCAGAGAAGCGACATTCCTTCATTCTCCCGCAGGCCGGTAAACATGAGCAGCAGAAGATAATCCCGTATGACCGGATTGCTGATCTTCTGGACTCCCTTGTGCCATGTCGGAAGCTCATAGTCCTTGAGTACCGTCTGGCGACGATCCACCTTGAACCATTGCCCTTCCAGTGCATCCTTGACAAGATCCCGGTCGAGAAGTTCCTTGAGGCTACGACCGGCGAAACGATGCAGACGGCGGAATAGGCGCATGACGTTGTTACCGGTGTTCACGCCGGAGTCTTTGGCAATCTTCAGGTGACGGCGCTTTATCATATCATCGGTAATGTCCCGTATCGGCTTTTTGAGCCAGTCGGACAGGTGACAATTGAGAAGGCTTGTATCAACGGATTTTGTGCGGTCTTTCATGGCAGGGCGGGCGGTCTGGTAGTCTTCATAGACTTTTTGCAGGGTGATACCTCGCTCCATTGATTTTGCTTTTTCCCGGTTAATGTCAATGCCTTTGCGTAGATCGGTAAAGGCGTCCTTGGCATCATTGCGGGCATCGTCGGCAGTGACAACGCCATGCCTGCCAAGGTTGACCCGTGTCATCTTGCCATTGATCCGCTTGCGCACAAAGTAGACCTTTGAGGTATGAGACACACGGACGCCGAAGGCAGGGAGTTCTGCATCATAGAAATCGACCTGCTTTCCCTTTTCGGCAAAGGGGAGCTTGTCAACAGCGATCTTAGTGAGCTTGATTTTCGTGGTCATGGCGTCCCTCCCGGTTTTTCATAGGGTACACATAGGGCACACTATACACGAAAAAAGACGATACTGCAAGAAACATCACACAAGAAAAAGCTTTATAAATGAGGTGTTACACAATAAGAAGATATTGCAAAATACTATGACACCAAGCTTCCCAAGCTGAAGGTCGCGGGTTCGAATCCCGTTTCCCGCTCCAATAAAAACAGAGGGTTAGGCTGATTGCCTAGCCCTTTAACTTTTCATAGGGCACATATAGGGCACACCATAAGCAAAACGAGTGCGCCAGAGGATGCAGCAGGGTAGTCGTTCCGGTTCGTGTATTCGCCCGCAATAAACCTTTGCGCGGGCTCTCCACTCTCTCCCTTGATCGTGACATAGTTTGAAAGGCATTCGCATCACCCTGCGTTCCATTCCACTACGGGGAGCCCTCCCGGAGATGTGCATACTGCCGCACATGCCGGGTTTCCCCTTCGTTCCATTCCAGCAGCGTCATGCTCACCAAACCTACACCGTCCCGCAAAGTGCGATGAGACTACACCTTGCAGGACAGAGGCAAGCGCAACACGCCGCCATGACAAGAGCCGCGCCCGGAAGAACATCCGTTCACGTCTCTTGCGTGCGTCGTATTTCGCCCGCAGGCAGAAAGACGCTTCACAAAACGGGGTAAGGCTCCGTATTGTTCGCAGAAGCCAAGGCGTCAAATTTTGTGCGCCCTGAAGCGCCCAATTAACCCCGTCAGTGAGTATGAAAGACTGAAGGCGCTAAGTAGGGCGCGAAGCACGGGTCATGCCAGCACCCCCCGCCGTCCCCCTCCCCCCTGGACCCCCCAACCCCCCGGCATCCCCCCCGGACAGTAACTCCCAGGGGGGTGGGGGCACTCTTGGGGGGAGTTGCTGCTTCTGGCCGACCCTCCATCGGTTCATCTCGTTTTGGTAAAAGCCACTGGCCGCCATGATAAAGGCGATTGCGTCCAGTGACCAAAACGGATTCACGCATGACCCGTGCAAACCCGCGCCCGATGCCTTTTGATTCCCCCGCCCACCCGGCAGGCAGGCCCGGACTGCTGGCTTTACCCGTCGCGCACTCCGGATGCCGCCAGCCCCCGCGCCTACCCGCCTCCCGTCCGCCCCCTCGGGGGCTCCCCGAACCTAACAAAACCTAACATTTTTACCCTTAAAAAATGCAACATGCAAAACATGACTCAAAGCCTGATTATATGCGGCATTACAGGTTATTTTGTGATATAAAGATGATGAACTTGCCAAATGATTTCGGTAAAATCCGGGAGGTGTCGTCATGGGTGGTAGCGGGTCTGGTAATCGCTGGCGATATGGTATAAAGGGAACGGTTGATGCTTCAAAGCGTCTGGACATCCGGTATCTGAAGCAGCATGGAATGTTGCGGAGTGGCTACTATTCGTTGTCATGGAACCGTGGCGGTGAACCGACCGGCAATATAAATGTCCGCATGGTGTCCGGTGAGAGCATGACCGTTATCGGCAAGTGGCGCAGAGATGCAAGCGAGGAATGGCAGCCGATGGAAAAGACAGTTTACCTTGCGCACACGGCTTGCGCTTACGGTGGCTCACGGTCTTGGTTTGTCTGCCCCTATTGTTCCCGCAGGGTAGCCGTAATGATTATTGACGCCGGATATGTGGCCTGCCGTCATTGTCTCAAGCTGACTTATGCAAGTTGTAACGAGGACATGATTGATCGAAGCTGGAGCAAGCGGGATAAATACAAGGCCAAGATGGGTGGCGACAAGGGGCTTTACCTGAAGCCAAAGGGGATGCACCAGCGGACATGGCAGAGGTTGCGGCATCAATATTATGAAGCGGAGATGCAGGGCTGGCAATGGGCCGCAGAGCGGTTTCCCATGATTAAGGATTGGATGTAGACTCTGCCAGCATTGCCTTGATTTAAATTGACTTGCGGCTACAACCTGAATACTATGAGTAGCACTAAACGGAAGAGGCAAATGATGACCCCTGCACCAAAGAAGCAAAAAGGAATATACGAAAACGTGACGAAGCAAAAGGCTGATGGAGCTACCTACACCCCACAGCTTTTAGCAGATTTTGTATCTAGTGAGATTATCAAGGCAGCGGAATATATTACAGAAATGGATGTAATCAACATCTTTGACCCTGCAATAGGTGACGGCCAATTGCTTGATAGCCTGTTGGCGCATCTTCCGCAGCGGGAATCCAAAACGATTCATGTCTATGGTTATGAAACAGACAAGAATGCTCTAAATAACGCTATAGCAACCTTGTCGGCCAAATACCCAAGTATAACACTGCATCTGAAACTCGAAGATTTCTTATCCCATGTTTTGGAGTGTTATGGTGCTCATGACCAAATAGGTTTATTCGGTAATGACACCCCCTTAAAATACGACCTTATCATCGCTAATCCTCCTTATGTTCGGACGCAAATTCTAGGGGCTGATAAAGCTAAAATCTTGGCAAAAGAATTCGGACTTACCGGGCGCGTAGATCTGTATTATGCGTTCATTATTGGCATGTCGATGGTTCTTCAATCTCAAGGGGTAGCCGGTGTTATCGTGTCCAATCGGTTTATGACTACGAAATCCGGCAATGCAGTCCGTAAGGCAATTTTGGATAGATACAATCTCCTGAAGGTTTGGGATTTTGGTGATACCAAGCTATTTGATGCAGCAGTATTACCTGCTGTTCTAGTGGCTCATGGTGTTAACGGTACGGAAACCAAGGAGCCAATTTTCACTTCCATCTATGCGACAGAAGAGACCACGGAAGTTCAGGCGGCAAACCCGATAGAAGCTCTTGCAACCGATGGAGTTGTTGGGCTTGAAGATGGCAGAGTGTTTAAGGTTCAACATGGTATTCTGGACAGTGGCGAGTCACGCGATAGTATATGGCGTATTTCAACAGGGTTAAGTAATGATTGGTTGAGTACTGTCAAGGCCCATACATGGAAGGTGTTTAGGGATATTGGGAAAATCAGGGTGGGAGTTAAGACCACTGCGGATAAGGTGTTTATTCGGTCTGACTGGCAAGTTGCAACGGAAGGCGATTTACCAGAACTACTAAGGCCGCTTATAACCCATCACGTTGCACGACAGTACAAGGCAGCAAAACCCAAGAAGGATACGCAAATCCTCTACCCGCATGAAGTTATTAATGGTGTCAGGCGTTCAGTTGATATTACGCAGTATCCTAATTCAGGAAAGTATCTTCAGAGCCATAGGGAAAGACTTGAGGGGCGTGAATACGTTATCGAAGCAGGTAGGAAATGGTACGAGATATGGGTTCCGCAAGACCCTGGTGCATGGGATTCCACCAAGCTTGTTTTCAGGGATATTTCGGAAAAACCCACATTCTGGATTGACGAGAGTGGAGCTGTTGTTAACGGGGATTGCTACTGGCTTATTAGCGAGGGCGGCAAGACTGATTTGATATGGTTGGCAGCGGCGGTTGCTAATTCTACGTTTATTGAATCGTTTTACGATTACAGCTTTTGCAATAAGCTCTATGCAGGCAGAAGACGGTTCATTACCCAATATGTCGAGAAGTTCCCATTGCCTGACCCGTCTAGTGCCTGTGCCAAGAATATTGTTGCCATGGCAAAGACAATCTACGACAGAATCGATTCGGAAGATATTGAAGACCTGAAATGCCAGTTGGATAGTATGGTTTGGCAGGCTTTCGGCCTAGCCAAAAAAGTTACCGGGTAACGGGATCTGTAGTTTTTTATTCAACACTTTTCCACCAAATTGCGGAAATCGGCTGAAAAATGCATGTCCAGTCGTCAGATAGAAATGAGTTAAAGTAACTTCCCTCCCATTGGTAGTGGCATAAAACAGTGCATACCGAACATCACAATGTTTCACTTGTTGTCCATTTAGCATAGGTACGTCAAGAGCATCAGCACTGTCAGGAGTTACTAAGCCAAGGTCGATGGTTGGGGAAGTCTGCAATTTCACTTCTAATAGTTGATGCAGAATATCCGGAAATTGCCCGTTGTCCTGATAATTTGCGTATCCAAGGGCTTCGCAGACAAGACGGTGGAGGTCTGCACCACGATTACGCTCCTGGTCACGACCTCTATCAGCAAAGCGTTGACCAATGAGCAGAGTGAGTCTTTCAAAAATTGTGCGTATCGGCAGCAATGCCCCGGTTGATGGATAATCGGTTGGGCTGAAGTTGCGAGTGGTAACAGTTGTCGATACGTGAGGAGCCAACATAACGGTATCCGTATTGGAAATCAGTTCGCTAGTTGATGCTCCAGTTATAAGCCGTGCCTGATATTTTTGAGTGAGGGTGCCGGTTGTATCCAGACGAGCCAGTTCATCACCGGAAATGACTTTTACCTTGGTAATGATATCGCTATCCGTGATACGGATAACAGCATACCGTCTGGTAGGCGTAATTTCCTCATTCCAAATTTGGAGATTATTCGATTTTTGTGTATAAGTGTCGAAGTCTTGTCCGGGGAAACGAGGCTGAGTCTTTTTGAATGATGAGGGGATTGGATACCCTAACGCAGTAGAGACGTGCTCTTTTACAACTTTTGACCGAGTCCTGAGCGGCAAACCAGCCAAGCTAATTCCAGCAAGTTCGCGATTTAGAAGTATCTCTAATGATGGGGTTGGTATCCAAAGTTCACTACCGATAGGAATGGGACTATAAATTGAATGGCCGCTGTTTCTTATTGCAGAAACATACTCATCTGGTGTTCTTATTTGAGTCGTCATGATTCCCCAGGTTCTTGGTTAGTAGATTTGGGACACTGACTTTTAAGGCTTTGGCGAACAGTTCCAGGGTGCTTAGGGTGACGTTCCGCTCTTCCCGCTCGACAGACCCCACATATGTACGGTGTATTCCACATAGCTCTGCGAGTTCTTCCTGAGATAGAGCTTTCTGCTGTCTCAAGAAACGGAGGTTCTCGGCAAGTATCCGGGTTAGTGTTGAACTGGGTTTTCTCAAGCCCATAATGCACCCCATTGAAATCGAAGATAATTTCGTATAATGTTGCATATAAGTCTACAGACCATAAGTAGCAATCGATTGTTTTACCTGGAGGTATCTTTATGAAATGGCAGGAGGTTTTTAAAGTTCATCGCAAAATTGGAGCGGTTTACTTTGAGGAGAACAAACTTAAATCTGTGTTATTCAGTCCCGACAAGAGGCGAAAACGGCATAACTTCAGGCAGGGTGATACGATTTATCTCTGTTTTGACCACAACAGCAAGTCAAGCGAGGTAGGGCAGATATTGACTTTGCTGAAGGTTGGCAACTCATTCACCGTCTACGAGAAAATATCTCCAGATTGCTGGCTTGATGCTGGACTGCATGAATGTGCTGCCATCAAGGATGGTGTTGACGAATCTGGTAAAAAATCATTGGTTATAATGATAAACCCCGTTTAAAAGTACCCCCCCCCCAGCAGAAGTGCCAGGGGGGAATCCTTATGCCACCGAACTAAAGTACATTTACCCTTACCATTCCGCTCCAGGTGCAGGCGGGTGACACTTGCGGCATATCCAGTGCGGGTACTTTTCCGTACCCCCCAGCCAGTAGTCAGTCCCCTTGCAGCAGTAGCAGGGGGCACGGTGTGCCCCCCTTTCGGTCGCTGTTGTTGATGATGCAGGGGAGGGCAACGGTTCGACCTTCCCCCGCAATCGCTCAAGCAGGTGATCCGGTATGCTGATTATCCGGCCTGCCGGTATCTCGCCTTGTGGCGTGGTCAATGGCTCCAATATCCGAACCTTCATACCCACCCCGCTGTCTGTAAATCATCTTCAGTAAATTCCGGGACGCCCCCATTATCCGGGTAAATCGGCCCGTCATCCTGCCGAAGGTGTTCATTCCCCCCGAAGGTGCTCACAACTTCAGCTTGAACATCTTCAGGGTTGTTGAGCATCTTCGAGGGGAGTCGCCAGAGCCAGGGGCCTTTCATCCCCTCCTTTTGGGCCTCGATCCCCAGCGCTTT
>NZ_JAUQXO010000024.1:0-15451 GCF_030834625.1 Geobacter sp. | reverse complement strand
ACAGAAGGAGCTACTGCAAAAGCTGGGAGTCAAGCCGATTCCAAGCCAGCTTAAGGACGTTGTAGTGTAAAAAACCGGAGGCCAAATCAGCTAACTTGCTGATTGTGCGACAGTTGTGTCCTGCAAAGTGTCAAACTTCGGAATCACATCCAGATTTTCCGCAGAGGGTCATGGTCGTCGAGATATGCCGGAGACTTGGGGTTACTGAGGTCAACGCCAGTTAAACCAGGGAGCCAATCTGTCGAATAAAAAAAGGCAAGGTTTCCCTTGCCTTTCTCGATTAGATGGGGGTTGCGCTCAAAACGTTAGTCTGCTTTGCCTTCACACGCTTCGGCGGCATCCGCAACAGTAGACTGAGGAGCGCTCTCTTCAACTTCGCCCTGCTCTTCAGCAGCCGGACTTGCGACGGAGGCCAACTCTGCGGCGGGCACTGCAACTGCTGCCGTAGCCGCAATCTTAGTCGGCTTTGCCTTTTTTCCCTTCTTGTTCACCTGCTCCTCAACCAACTCAATGACCGACAGCGACGCATTATCGCCCGGACGTACTCCAAGCTTGATTATGCGGGTATAACCACCTTCACGCTCCATATAGCGCGGTGCAATAGTCGAGAAAAGCTTTGTGACAACCTTCTTGTCCCGGATATACGAAGCGGCCTGACGCTGGGCGTGCAGATCGCCCCGCTTCCCCAACGTGATCATTTTTTCAGCAATCGAACGGAGTTCCTTGGCTTTCGCATCGGTAGTGGTAATCCGCTCATGATCGAGAAACGAGGTCACCATGTTGCGAAACATGGCAATCCTGTGGCTCGTTGTCCTTCCCAGTCTTCTTCCTGCTTTATTGTGACGCATGACCTATAATCCTTTCTTCAGGAAACCTTGCGATTACTCTTCGTCCTTCCGCTCACCGCGGATTCTGCGCATGACTTCCGGATCGGGGAAACCATCCAGCTTCATCCCGAGAGTCAGACCCATATCTTGGAGAATATCCTTAATCTCATTCAGAGATTTACGCCCGAAATTCTGAGTTTTAAGCATCTCTGCCTCAGACCGCGACACAAGCTCACCGATCATCTTGATGCCTGCATTCTTGAGACAATTGGCCGACCGCACAGACAACTCAAGTTCGTCCACCGAGCGATAGAGATTTTCGTTTATCTTCTCTCGCTCTTCTTCAGTTTCAGCTTCATCGGCTGGCTCTGCTTCTTCATCAAAATTAATGAAAATGCTCAGTTGCTCCTTCATGATCTTCGCAGAAAACGCAACGGCATCTTCAGGGACAATACTTCCGTTGGTCCAAACTTCAAGATTGAGCTTATCGTAGTCCGTCATTTGCCCGACACGTGCGTTTGATACCGTGAAATTGACCTTCTTGATGGGCGAGAAGATGGCATCAATCGGTATTGTTCCAACCGGAGCCTTTTCGTCCCGGTTCCGATCCGCCGGTACATAACCTTTACCCAATCTTACGACCATCTCCATTTCCAAATTAGCATCCTTGGAACAGGTAGCGATATGGTGATCGGGATTAAGAATCTCAACATTGGCATCAGAGACGATGTCCCCAGCCTTAACAATGCCGTCGCCCTTATGAATGATCCTGACAATCCGGGGCTCGCTGCCGTGCATCTTGAGGCTAACACCCTTCAGATTAAGAATGATATTCGTAACATCCTCGGTCACACCAGGGATGGATGAAAACTCGTGGAGTACTCCCTTGATTTTTACTGAGGTAATCGCTGCCCCTTGAAGAGAGGAAAGGAGCACCCTTCTCAGAGAGTTTCCGAGCGTTGTGCCGAAGCCGCGCTCAAAGGGTTCTGCAAAAAATTTTCCGTATGTATTAGTAAGCGATTCGCTCTCAACCTGAAGCTTCTTGGGGCTAATCAGGTCGCGCCAGTTTCTGTACATGCATATCCTCCCTGTTACGGGTCTGTTCGCTTTTTACTTGGAGTAAAGCTCGACAATAAGCTGTTCCTGAATCGGCATCGCAATGTCCTCGCGAGCGGGGAGCAGTTTCACGACACCTTTAAAGCTATCTTTGTCAAGCTCGAGCCACTGGGGAATTCCCCGACGAACGACCGCATCAAGGGATTCACTGATGCAGGCAATCTTACGGCTCTTCTCCTTAAGCTCAACCACGTCACCAGCCTTGAGCTGGATCGAGGGGATATTGGCCTTTCTGCCATTCAGCGTAAAATGATTATGGCGGACCAATATCCGGGCCTCTGTACGGGAAGATGCAAAGCCGAGCCGGTACACAACGTTATCGAGTCGCCGCTCAAGAAGAGAGAGCAGATTCTCGCCTGTCACGCCTCTCATGCGGTCAGCCTCTTCGAAGTAGCCGCGGAACTGCTTCTCAAGAACACCGTAAATCCGACGAACTTTCTGCTTTTCACGGAGCTGGATACCATAGTTAGAAACTTTCGGCCTCCCTTGACCGTGCTGCCCGGGAGGATAATTCCGACGCTTAATGGCACATTTGTCAGTGTAGCAACGCTCACCCTTCAAAAACAGCTCAATGTTCTCCCTTCTGCAGAGCCTGCAGGAAGGACCTGTATATCTAGCCAACGCTGACCTCCTTTACTGAAACGTACTCGACGTGCTGTATATTAGACTCTTCTGCGCTTCGGGGGACGGCAGCCGTTGTGGGGAATAGGCGTCACGTCGCGAATAAAGTTCACATGAAAACCGGCAGCCTGAAGAGCACGAAGAGCTGACTCACGACCGGAACCCGGTCCTTTCACATAAACTTCAACGCTGCGCATGCCATGGTCCTGTGCCTTCCGTGCACAATCCTCCGCAGCAACCTGCGCCGCAAACGGAGTACTCTTACGAGACCCCTTGAAACCCTTGCCGCCGGCAGAACACCAAGCCACCACATTGCCAACCGGATCAGTTATGGTGATGATAGTATTATTGAACGTGGCCTGGATATGAGCCACACCGTTGGGGATGTTTTTCTTTTCTTTCTTTTTCTTTACGACTTTCTTTGCTGGGCTAGCCATTATTCCTCCAGACTCCTATGGTCTATTTCTTCTTACCCGCAACCGTTCTGGCAGGGCCTTTGCGCGTACGTGCGTTTGTCTTGGTTCTCTGGCCACGCACGGGAAGCCCCTTCCGGTGACGGAGGCCACGATAGCACCCGAGGTCCATGAGACGCTTAATGTTCATGGAAATGTCGCGTCGCAGGTCACCCTCGACCTTGACGTTCTTGTCAATGTATTCCCTGATCTTGGCGATTTCAGCCTCTGTCAGGTTGTCAGTTCTTGTTTCCGAACTGACACCTGCTTCAGTCAGAATTCGCTGCGCCATCGTACGGCCGATCCCGTAGATATAAGTGAGCGCGATCTCTATACGCTTGTTCCTCGGTAGGTCAATGCCTGCAATGCGTGCCAATGCGCGGTCCTCCTCTGTAGTCTCTTAACCTTGTCTTTGGGTATGCTTGGGAGTCTCGCAAATCACGCGAACTATTCCCTTGCGTTTAATAATCTTGCACTTGTCACAGATCTTCTTAACAGATGCCCTTACTTTCATTATTATTCCTTTCAGTGCCACATATGCGACTACAGTTTACTGAGTATTTCTGGTCCATGCTCCGTTATCGCGACAGTATGCTCGAAATGAGCGGACAAACCTCCGTCACAGGTGACAGCTGTCCAGCCATCACCAAGAACCTTCACATGATGACCTTTTTCATTAATCATCGGCTCGATCGCGAGCACCATGCCAGGCTTTAGCCTGACTCCACGCCCTGGCTCTCCAAAATTCGGAATCTGGGGACTCTCATGAAGCCTCTTACCTATTCCGTGCCCCACAAACTCTCTGACTACTGAATAACCTCGAGGCTCAACATAACTCTGGACCGCATGAGAGATGTCAGAGAGCCTGTTTGATGGCGTGGCAGCATCTATCGCACAATACAGAGACTCTTCAGTAACCTTGATTAGCTGTTTTGCCTGCGCGCTCACAACAGACACGGGCAACGTAATGGCAGCGTCTCCGTAATATCCACCATAAACAACACCGAAATCGAGGCTGACAATGTCCCCCTCGACTAACTCTCGATTGCTCGGCATACCGTGAACAACCTGATCATTTAGCGAACAACACAGTGCATAAGGGAAACCACTGTACCCCTTGAATGCGGCCACTGCCTTGCGCTTTCGCACCTCAGACTCAGCCAGGCCATTAAGATCCAGAGTCGTGACGCCTGGGCGAACCTCAGCCTTCAAAAGCTCAAGAATCTCCGCCACAATTTTGCCAGCGGAACGCATTTTTTCTATTTCTTGGGGCGACTTGAGAACAATCACCCTACCTACTCGCTATGATGTTTTGTATGGCCAGCTGTACAGACTCAATAGTACCAAGCGCATCTATTTTTCTAAGCAACGAAGCCGCCTCATAATAAGACTTCAAAGGCGCGGTCTGCTCATCATACACCTCAAGTCGACGACGTATAGTTTCTTCCCTGTCGTCTTCTCTCTGATAAAGCTCCCCACCACACCCATCACACACACCGGTCTCTGCGGGAGGGTCAAAAACCACATGGAAACCTCGCCCACACGATCTACACATACGCCTTCCGGTGAGCCGACCGAGGAGTACCGAGTGATCAACTTCGAACGATATGACATGCTCGATTGAACGACCAGCACCCTGCAACATAACCTTCAAAGCATCAGCTTGAGCC
Organism: Geobacter sp.; assembly: GCF_030834625.1. Taxonomy (NCBI): domain Bacteria; kingdom Pseudomonadati; phylum Thermodesulfobacteriota; class Desulfuromonadia; order Geobacterales; family Geobacteraceae; genus Geobacter; species Geobacter sp. Next base: position 10,765 of record NZ_JAUQXO010000024.1, on the reverse strand, counting down.
ACAGTCCGCGGAAAACCGTCGAGAATAAAGCCAACCACGCAATCATCAGAGCTCAATCGCTCCTCGACTATACCAACAACAACATCATCAGGCACAAGCAAACCGTCATCCATATAACGCTTGGCCTTAACACCCATCGGTGTCTGATTTGCCACAGCGGAACGGAGAATATCACCGGTTGAGATTTGCGGGATTCCGCACTGCTTGGTAACCAGATTTGCCTGCGTCCCCTTTCCAGCCCCAGGAGGACCAAGGAAAACCAGATTCATAGCTCCTCCCCACCAAACATTACTTTCTCCCCCTGACCCTAACTCCCTTCATAAACCCTTCATAGCTACGGGTTATCAGATGGGACTCTATCTGGGCGGCAGTATCCATACCAACACCTACAGCAATGAGGAGTGCGGTTCCTCCAAAGTAAAAGGGAAGATTAAACTTCCCGATCAGAATCGACGGAAGCACACAAACCGCAGATATATAGATCGCGCCTGCAAACGTCAGCTTTGTTAACACCCGATCAAGATATTCGGATGTTTCCTTGCCTGGCCGTATGCCCGGTATATATCCGCCATGCTTCTTGACATTTTCGGCGACATCAACCGGATTAAAAGAAACAGCCGTGTAGAAATAACAGAAGAAAACAATAAAAGCAACATAAAATAAATCGTAGACCCAGTTCCCTGGAGTGAGACTTTTTGCGGCCTTTTGAACCCATGGGATATTAATGAAATTTGCCACGGTGGCCGGAAACATAATAATCGAGGAGGCAAAAATCGGCGGAATAACACCTGCCATGTTCACCTTGAGAGGTAGGTGAGACGTCTGACCTCCGTACGTCTTAAGACCCACGACTCGTTTTGCATAGTGTATCGGTAAACGGCGCTGGCCACGCTCGACGTAGACAATTGCGGCGATGACGAGAAACATTACAATGAGAATAAACAGAATGACAAAAAGAGAAAGCTGCCCCGCCTTGAGAAGACGCAGCGAATTACCGAGTGCCACCGGAATCCTAGCAACAATACCAGCAAAAATGATAAGGGAAATACCGTTCCCAATCCCTTTCTCAGACATCTGCTCACCGAGCCACATGATAAAAGCGGTCCCGGCCGTCAAAGTGATGACGGTCATAATTCGAAAGCCCCATCCTGGGCTGGGCACAACGAGCTCTCCTGCCGGGCCTCGCATGCTCTCGAGCCCAATACTGATCCCAAGCGCCTGGACAACACTCAGCACGATGGTTCCGTATCGTGTATACTGAACAATTTTCTTACGACCAGATTCACCCTCTTTAGAAAGCTTTTCAATGGCAGGAACAACTACGGTCAGCAGTTGAAAAATAATTGATGACGATATGTATGGCATAATGCCAAGAGCAAATACCGTAAGCTTCTCCAGTGCACCACCGGAAAACATGTCGAAAAGCCCGAGGAGTGTACCACGGGCTTGAGCGAAAAAATGTGCAAGTGCAGTGCTGTCTATTCCAGGGGTTGGGATGTGACAGCCGATCCGGTAAACTGCGAGCATCCCTAGAGAAAAAAGTACCCTCTTTTTAAGCTCCGGAATCCTGAAGATATTCTGAAACGCCTCAATCAAAGCGCAATCTCCTCGGCTTTACCGCCCACTGCCTCAATTTTCTCTTTAGCTTTCACACTGAACTTATGAGCCTTGATGGTCAGAGCCTTCGTCAGGTCACCATCCGCAAGAACCTTAATTCCATCCTTAAGGCCACTTATCACACCAGCATTAATAAGCGCATCTGCGTCTATTGTACTGCCGCTCTCAAAAACGTCGAGCTGGCCAACATTGACAACGGCGTACTCCTTGCGCACAAACGGCGTGAAGCCACGCTTGGGAAGGCGACGCTGCATCGGCATTTGTCCGCCTTCAAAGCCAGCCTTGATGCTCCCGCCACTACGGGCTTTTTGCCCCTTGTGGCCCTTAGTCGCAGTCTTGCCGTGACCAGACCCTGTACCGCGGCCTATTCTTTTTCTATCTTTAGTCGCGCCGATCGCCGGCTTGAGATTATTCAGTTCCATCACAAACACCTCTGAGTAGATTACTCTTCAACCTTGACCATATGAGATACCTTGGCAATCATGCCGATGATCTCTGGAGAATTCTGCAAAACAACTGTTTTATTGAGCTTGGTAAGACCCAAACCGTTCAAGACAGCTCTCTGTGCCGTCGTTGCGCCGATTTGGCTTCTCACAAGTGTTATTTTAAGTCCGGCAGACATGCTAACCCTCCAATAAATATTAACTATTCCGTCATCCCGCGCCGTGCCATGATCTCTTCAGGGCTTCTGAGTTGCTTAAGCCCGTCAAAGGCCGCTTTCACAACGTTGTGAGGGTTATTTGAACCAAGACACTTAGAGAGTACGTTATGAAGCCCGGCAGACTCAAAGACCGCCCGAGCCGCACCACCTGCGATCACACCTGTACCTGCAGAGGCAGGCTTGATAAGCACTCTACCAGCGCCGAAGTGGCCAAGCACTTCATACGGTATTGTTTGTCCTTCGACAATAGGGACCCTGATCAGGTTCTTCTTGGCCTGTTCAACGCCTTTGCGGATAGCCTCGGGCACCTCGTTGGCCTTGCCCAAGCCGTAGCCGACATAGCCGCTCCCGTCACCCACCACGACAAGCGCAGAGAAGCTGAACCGTCTACCGCCTTTAACAACCTTAGCGACTCGGCTGATATGGACAACTTTATCCGTAAGGTTCAATTCATTGGGATTGATTTTCTGCAAGTTCACGCCTCCTTGTTGTTCCTTCTAGAAGGACAGACCGTTCTCGCGGGCCGAATCAGCAAGGGCTTTGACCCTTCCATGATACAAAAACCCGTTTCGGTCGAATACGACGGAAGAAATATTCTTTTCCAGTGCTTTCTTGGCGATAGCGGCTCCAACATGCTTCGCCGCCTCTATGTTCCCTGTGTACTTCAGGGTGGCACCAGCCTCATCTTGTATCGTTGATGCTGCCACAAGCGTTACACCCGTTGTGTCATCAATGATCTGGGCATACATATGACGGGCACTCTTGAACACGTTAAGCCTGGGCCGATCAGTGGTGCCCCTAATCTTCTTCCTCACCCGCGTCTTCCGCTTGAGGTGAGCCACTTTCTTTTGAGCGAGAGGACTCACGTTACTTCTCCTTAAGGCTATTTTTTGCCGGTCTTGCCGGCCTTCCTCAGAATTTTCTCATCGGCGTACTTGATACCCTTACCCTTGTAAGGCTCAGGTCCACGGAAAGATCGAATCTTAGCCGCAGTTTGACCGACAAGCTCCTTGTCAATTCCCCTCACTAACACCTTAGTCATTTTGTCAACTTCAACCGTGATGCCATTTGGAAGAGGAAAATTAATCGGATGCGAATACCCCAGGCTCAGGTTAAGAACATCACCTTTTGCTTCTGCGCGATAGCCAACCCCGCTGATTTCGAGTGTTTTTTCAAAGCCCTTGGTGACACCGACAACCATGTTGTTGATGAGAGTCCTGGTCAATCCGTGCGCAGCCCGCGACTTTATTCCGTCGTCAGATCTTTGCACAACAACATTTTGCTCGTTTATCTCAAGGGAAACGACGTTCATGATCTCTCGTGAGAGCGAGCCTTTGGGCCCTTCTACTTTCAACATAGGAGTTGTGAACGTAACCTTTACCCCACCTGGTATTTCGATAGGACGTTTGCCGATCCTAGACATAGCCTTTATGCTCCTTGCTCTCTGTTATTACCAAACCGTACAGATAACTTCGCCGCCAATACCAGCTTCACGCGCGACCTTATCTGTAAGTATGCCCTTGGACGTCGACAGGATAGCAACTCCCATCCCGTTTTTCACGCACGGTATCTTGTCACTACCTACGTATACTCTACTGCCCGGCTTACTTACCCGCTTTATTTCTCTTATAACAGGTTCTTTTTCATCGATATACTTAAGATACACTCGCAGTACACCCTGCTTGCTATCTGCTATTACCTTAAAATTCTTGACAAATCCTTCAGACTTAAGAACGTTAGCCAAGCTCACTTTCAGGTTCGACGACGGAATGTCAACCTTTTGGAGCTTCGCCATGCTTGCATTGCGAATTCTCGTGAGCATATCGGCAATAGGGTCAGTCATCGACATTGAGCGTACTCCTCTTTCTTTACGAGTTTACTGCGTTACCAGCTAGACTTTATGACGCCCGGAATTAGACCGGAAGAGGCAAGTTTTCTGAGGCAAATTCTGCACATATCGAATTTACGATAATAGGCACGCGGCCTGCCGCATAGGGGACAGCGATTATACTCGCGAACCTTGAACTTGCTTCCCCTTTGTGCCTTTATGATCATCGATGTTTTAGCCACTGGAATCCTCCAATTGTATTAGTTCCTGAAAGGCATCCCAAGCTGCTTGAGCAGTGCCTTACCCTCTTCATCACTTTTTGCTGACGTTACAATGGTTATATTAAGCCCTTTGATCTTGTCAATCTTGTCGTAGTTGATCTCAGGGAAAATGAGCTGCTCCTTGATGCCAAGAGAATAATTACCGCGTCCATCAAAGCCTTTACCAGAGACCCCCTTGAAATCACGAACACGCGGAAGCGAAACGTTGATAAGACGATCGAGGAATTCGTACATTTTCTCACGGCGAAGCGTCACCATGCAACCAATCGGCATGCCTTGACGAAGCTTAAAACTCGCTATGGATTTCTTGGCTTTTGTTATAACTGTTTTTTGTCCAGTTATCATCGCAAGCTCTTCAACAGCCGAATCCAGAATCTTTACATTCTGAATTGCTTCTCCAAGCCCCATGTTAACTACAATCTTTTCGAGTTTAGGAACCTGCATGATGTTTGTGTAGCTAAAGTCCTTCGTCAACTGAGGGACGATCTCGTTATTATAAAGCTCTTTCAGCCTAACCATCTGATCCTCCGTTCCTATTTATCAAACGAGTCGCCGCATTTGATGCAAACACGAACTTTCTTACCATCCTCAAGCACGTTCATCTTAGAACGTACCGACTTCTTGCACTTTTCACAATACAGCATTACGTTCGAAACGTGCAGAGGGCTCTCTTTCTCTACAATACCGCCAGGCTCATTGCCCCGCGCACGCGTATGACGCTTAACGATGTTAAGCCCCTCAACTAGAACGCCATCTTTTTTCGGTAAGATACGAATAACTTTCCCAGTCTTACTCTTATCTTTTCCTGCTATTACAGAGACAGTATCGCCTTTTTTTACGTGAAATTTCTTGTCGAGCATGGAATTTCTCCTCGAAATGTATTACAGAACTTCAGGTGCAAGCGAGACTATTTTCATAAACTTCCGCGCCCGCAGTTCTCTCGCGACCGGACCGAAGATCCGTGTGCCGACAGGTTCACGTTGGTTGTTTATTACAACCGCTGAATTATCATCGAAACGGATATACGATCCATCAAGACGACCGATCTCCTTGGCAGTTCTAACGATTACAGCCTTGACAACATCGCCTTTTTTTACCTTGGAATTAGGGATCGCTTCCCTAACGGAGGCAACAATGATATCACCAATACCAGCATATTTTCTCTTGGAGCCGCCGAGCACCTTAATGCAAAATAGCTTCCTAGCTCCGGAATTATCCGCAACATCCAAAATGGTCTGCATCTGAATCATGGCTAACTCCCGGTTACTCGAACCTATCGATTATCTGACGAACTCTCCAGCGTTTGTCTTTGCTTAGGGGGCGTGTTTCAACAATTACCACCCTGTCACCAGACTTGCAGCTGTTCTCTTCGTCATGTGCTTTATATTTGACACTGCGCTTTATATACTTGTTGTAGACAGGGTGCTTCACAAGATGTGAAACCCTCACGACAACTGTTTTATCCATTTTGTCACTTACAACGACCCCAACTTGGGTCTTTCTGCTCCCGCGCTGACTCATAGCTTCCTCTCTAGCCCCTTCTCTCACTGAGGACAGTATTAACCCTGGCGATATCTTTCTTGACGGCAGAAATCTTCGCCGTATTTTCGAGCCTTCCCGTATGAAGTTGGAACCTCAAGTTGAATAACTCTTGGGTCAGTTCCGTGTTCTTGGCCGTCAATTCCTCAACCGACATATTTTTAAGGTCACTAGCTTTCATAACCTTCCTTCCTGGAAATGAATTTCGTTCCGATAGGAAGCTTGTGCGCTGCAAGGCGGAACGCCTCGCGTGCTATCTCCTCGGTAACACCTTCCATTTCATAGAGCACTCTGCCGGGCTTCACAACACAAACCCATGAATCAGGCGAACCCTTGCCTTTACCCATACGGGTTTCAGCCGGTTTTGACGTGAGAGGCTTGTCAGGGAAAATACGAATCCAGATCTTACCGCCCCTCTTGATATAGCGCGTCATTGCGATACGGGCAGCCTCAATCTGACGGGAATCAATCCAGCCACACTCGGTAGCCTGAAGACCGAATTCACCGTAAGACAAACTTGCACCGCGCAAGGCAGCACCCTTCATGCGCCCCTTCATCTGCTTTCTATGCTTAACTTTCTTGGGCATCAACATTGTGAAAAACTCCTGTTTCTATTTTTGACCGGGGAGAACTTCACCTTTGAAGATAAGGACTTTTACTCCAATAATCCCGTAGGTGGTCTTGGCTTCAGCAAACCCGTAATCTATATCAGCCCGAAGAGTATGCAGAGGAACGCGTCCCTCTCTGTACCACTCGGTGCGTGACATCTCTGCACCGCCAAGGCGGCCTGAACACGTGATCCTGATCCCTTTGGCCCCGAATTTCAGAGCGGAAGTCACACTTTTCTTCATTGCCCTACGGAAAGCAACACGCCGCTCCAGCTGAAGGGCAACATTCTCAGACACAAGCTGCGCATCCAGTTCGGGCTTTCTTACTTCCTGTATATTGAGGTAGATCTCTTTGTCAGTAAGCTTGGCAAGCTCCTTCTTGAGGGTTTCCACCTCGGCACCTTTTTTGCCAATTATAAGCCCTGGCCGAGCAGTATAGATATTGATCTTTGCCTTGCTTGCGGCTCGCTCGATTTCGATTTTGGAAACTCCCGAGTTAAAAAGGCGCTTTTTCAGGAAATTCCTCAGCTTGATATCTTCGTGAAGCAGCTTTGCATAATCTGCCTCAGCATACCACCGGGAATCCCACGTTCTAATGATACCAAGCCTGAATCCAATTGGATTTACTTTCTGACCCAAGACATCACCTCCATTCCGATTACTTATCTGCCAACACCACTGTGATGTGGCTTGTAGGCTTTCTGATCTTGCTGGCACGACCCATTGCTCGAGGAGTAAATCTCTTAAGAACCGGTCCGGCATCAACAAATATTGTTTTAACAAATAGATGATCTACGTCAGATGTCCCTTTTTGCTCTGCATTGGCTACAGCGGACTGGAGAAGCTTAGAAACCAGCTTCGCAGACGGTTGCGGAGAAAAACGGAGTATCGTAAGAGCATCCTGTATGCCCTTCCCACGCACCATATCAACAACAAGACGCGTTTTCCTCGGCGAGAGCCGGGCAAATGACAATTTCGCTCGTGCTTCCATTCTCTAGGCTCCTTTTTACCGGTTACTTCTTCTTCAGCTTGCTTTTCTTGTCTGCGGCATGGCCGTAAAAAGTTCTCGTCGGAGCAAATTCACCAAGTTTATGTCCAACCATATTTTCGGTGACAAAAACAGGAATGAATTTCTTTCCGTTGTGAACGGCAAAAGTCAAGCCGATGAAATCGGGAGTGATCGTCGAACGGCGCGACCAGGTCTTCAGTACTTTCTTAGAGCCTGACCCCTCAGCAGCGACTTTTTTTGCCAAATGCTCATCTACAAAGGGTCCTTTTTTAATCGAACGTGCCATGGTCTCTATCCTTTAACCATTAGGTAGTTATTTAGTGCGAGGCTTCACAATGAACCGTGAAGACGTTTTGTTTTTCCGAGTCTTGTAACCTTTGGTCGGAACCCCCCAAGGCGTCACGGGATGCCGTCCGCCAGAGGTGCGACCTTCACCTCCACCATGGGGGTGGTCTACCGGGTTCATCGCAACACCGCGCACTTTAGGTCTGCGACCAAGCCACCGTGAACGGCCTGCCTTACCAATTGTCACGTTCTCGTGGTCGATGTTTCCAACCTGGCCAACTGTAGCCATGCAGTCGAGCAAAACCATACGCACTTCACCGGAAGGGAGTTTCACTTGTGCGTATTTCCCTTCTTTGGCCATAAGCTGGGCGAAAGTACCTGCGCTGCGTGCAAGTTGGCCACCCTTGCCGATTTTCAGCTCAATATTGTGAATTATGGTACCAAGCGGAATAGCGCGTAACGGCAGAGAGTTGCCCGGCTTGATATCTGCACTGGGACTTGCAACTACGACATCACCAACCTTAAGATTGAGCGGGGCCAAGATATAACGCTTCTCGCCGTCAACGTAATTAAGAAGAGCTATGCGAGCGCTACGGTTGGGGTCGTACTCGATACTTGCTACTTTTGCCGGAATATCAATTTTGTTCCGACGAAAATCGATAAGACGGTACTTCTTTTTGTGTCCCCCACCGATATGGCGAGACGTAATGCGACCGAAACTGTTCCGCCCACCGGTCCTTTTCAGTGATACCAGAAGAGACCTCTCGGGCCGCGACGACGTGATTTCTTCAAATGTAGAGCACGTCTGATGCCTGCGACCTGCCGATGTTGGTTTATACGATTTTATAGCCATGGTATGCTCACTCCACTGCCAAGGTGTTTATATTTCGAAGAAGTCTACGTTGCTTCCCTCTTTAAGGGTCACGTATGCTTTTTTCCAGTTCGAGCGTTTGCCATAATGGCGCCCTACACGCTTCATCTTACCAGCCATATTGACGGTATTAACATCACAGACCTCAACCTTGAAAAGCTTTTCCACGGCATCCTTGATTTCAATCTTATTGGCGTTTCGATCAACTTCAAATGAGATGACGTTTTTTGCATCTTTTTCCAGAGTAGTCTTTTCAGTTACAAGAGGTTTTTTGATCACGTCATAAATGTTCATGACTGCAATGCTCCTTCGATCTTCCGAACAGCTGACTGAGTGAGAATAATATTGTTGAACTTAACGATGTCAAATACGTTGAGGTGTTCAGTCTTCAGAACCTTGACATCCTTGACATTACGCGCAGACAGCTCAAGGTTAGCGTTCGGTTCATCGGTAACGACAAGAGTCTTCGTCACATCAAAAGCTTTCAGAACAGCGACGAATCCTTTTGTTGAGATGGACGGAAGTGCCAACCCATCAAGAACAGAAAGCTTGTTCTCTTTATAGAGCATGGACAGAGCGGAACGAACCGCTGCCTTCCGAGCTTTCTTATTCATGGAAAGCGAATACACCTTTGCCTGCGGTCCGAAAGCAACACCACCACCTACGTAATGGGGGGCCCGGATGCAGCCTTGACGGGCTTGTCCAGTCCCTTTTTGCTTGAATGGCTTTTTCCCGCCGCCAGATACAGCCGAGCGACTCTTAACCGCGACGGTTCCAGCACGACGGTTAGCAAGCTGGACTTTGACTGCTTCGTGGATGAGATACTCCTTGACTTCGCCATTGAACACAGCGTCATTGAGGTCCATCTCTCCCACTTTGTTCTTATTGATATCGAAAACGTCGATTGTAGCCATAACTTTCTCCAGATCCAGCGAGTCTAACGTGCTTTGACACTGTCTTTGACGAGCAGCATCCCATTCTTTGCACCGGGGATTGCTCCTCTGATGAGCAGCAGATTGTCAGCAGCATCTACACGGACAACCTGGAGCCTCTGCACTGTAACACGCTCATTACCGAGCTGTCCGGGCATTTTCTTGTTTTTGAAAACACGCGACGGCCATGCAGAACTACCGATAGAACCGGGAGCACGATGAAAGTTGGAGCCGTGAGTCGAACGTCCGCCGCGGAATCCCCACCGCTTTATTACCCCCTGGAAACCTTTTCCGATACTGGTTCCGGTTACGTCCACATAGTCGCCCGGTGCAAAGACCTCTGCCGTGATAACATCACCAACGGAATATTGATCGACATTATCAATTCTGAACTCACGCAGATGAGTATACGTACCCTTCCCGGCGGACTTGCTGTGACCTACGAGCGCACGACCTGTCTTATTGGCATCCTTAGGGAGGAAGCCAACCTGAATGGCGTCATAACCGTCCGTTTGTACGGTCTTTTTTTGAAGCACCACACACGGCCCTGCTTCTACAACAGTCACCGGAATACGTCTGCCATCTTCGGCAAAGATCTGGGTCATTCCCAGCTTTTTCGCGATCAATCCCTTCTTCATGGTAGAAATTCCTATCCTTGCATTTGAATTAGAGCTTGATTTCCACATCTACACCAGCAGAGAGATCGAGCTTCATGAGAGCATCAACCGTTTGCTGGGTCGGATCAAGAATGTCGATGAGACGCTTGTGCGTCCGGATCTCGAATTGTTCCCGAGACTTCTTGTCAACATGCGGTCCACGGAGGACACAGTACTTATTGATCATGGTAGGGAGAGGGATCGGACCAGCAACCCGTGCACCCGTTCTTTTCGCAGTATCGACAATCTCACCTACTGACTGATCGAGAAGCTTGTGATCAAAGGCTTTTAGGCGGATTCTAATTTTTTGACTTGGCATCTCTTCCTCGTTCCTGCTTTATTCGATAATGGAGCTGACAACACCGGCGCCGACCGTACGGCCGCCTTCGCGGATGGCGAACCGCAGCCCCTCGTCCATGGCGATCGGGGTGATCAGATTTATCGTCACTGCCACGTTGTCGCCTGGCATGACCATCTC
>NZ_JAUQXO010000097.1:0-2551 GCF_030834625.1 Geobacter sp. | reverse complement strand
ACCAGCCCTGCGCAGCCTTATGATCTGGTTCCGCAAGGCCTCCTGCGCTTCTTGATTCAGTGTTCGTGCATCGATCTTTTCCATGCCCGAACGATATCACAAACCGGCTTTTTATGCACTATTTAATTGCCGTGGTAATATCCCAACGGCGAAGTTCAGGGGCGGCGCTTGGCTGCCGCCCCCTGGAACGCCTCGTTAGGGGGCATTGCTGCCGCACGACCGTGCAAGCAGCACAAGGGCAAATGCGAAAGCCAATATGTATTCAAAGGTTCGAACAGAGTACCAGATTTGTCCGTGCGGAGTTGCCCATGGAAGGCCATTGGTCTCACAAACCGACCTGATGGCAGTTCTGATTGCCGGAGTGAGAGGTTCCCACCGATTAGATTGGGGGCACAATGGAGTGAGCGCCCCAACTGCTTCCTTGTTGAAGGTAACAATAGCCTTGAGAGGCCAGCTGTTGCCATTGGACTCTTTCCACTCCGGCAGCGTAGTTGATGTTGCCAACGACAACGCACCCTTCGATTTCGAGTACTCATCTGGAGTCATTGACAATAGCAACACGATTGAGCTCGACGGCTTTCTCGAGAATGCCTCATTAATTTCCCACGCAATACCAGGGCTACTACCAACTCTAATTAGGACGAGCGCAGATTGGTCTATCAGATCCTGAACACGAGCCTTCCAGTGAGTATTGTCGACGTACTCGCGGGCAGCTCCAAGTTCAGGTAACGGCTCGCCGGGCTTACCAATGGCGACCAGCCCCCCTATCGGCTCGACGGCCTTCCTAATCTGCTCTTCTTCCGTAACAAGGGAAGAAAACGGCATGCCACCGAACTCCGCAGTCGCACGCGCCCGTACATCATCGGTGAAGGCCCGCAGGTACAACACAATATCTTGGTTGGGTACGGTGCTCTCAATCAAACCAATGGCTAATCGTAACCTCTTGGCGTTGAATAGTAGTGCTCGGCCCAACTCAACGCAAACGAGGAAACCGATGGCGGCCAAGAGCATCACATACCATGGCGCATTGGGATATACCTTCGATATGTTTGGAACAGATAGAACTATCAGTCCTGCGACAAACCAAAGGCTGTATCCTGTTAGATAGAGAAGAGTAACTCGCAGTATGTTCGCCATAGGTTTTCTGTGTCGCGCATTGCCCGGCGCCTGGTTATGCGGCCTAACGTCAGGCTTCAGGGGCCGGCGCGAAGAGCCGGCCCCCCTGGAAGTACCCGTTGGGCAATTACACTCTTGTCAAATGTGTAGCTCTGACACCTTTAGCTGACACTTGTCAAATGTGTAGCTCTGACACCTTTAGCTGACACCTTTAGATGAACCAGCCGCACTGTAGCTCTGACACCTTTAGATGTCTCGCTGACACCTTTAGATGTACTGAGATCGACATCGAAGGAGTGCTCATTTCGTTCTGTCCTTCAAGTAGTTGACTACAGCTTGAAGTTGGCTCTTGTTCACAGATCCAACCTGCGATAACAGCTTCAACTGCTCGTCGCTAACAATCGTCCGTTGCGCCCAGTCTACCGCCCTGCGCCCAGCGTTATCCTCTTGCAATGGGTCTGCACCTCTATTGCATAGATACTCGACAATGTCTAGATGGCCACAAGCTGCTGCATATAGCAGAGCAAATTCTCCCTTCAAATTGCGGTAATTGACTTCAGCTCCACGCTCACAGAGCATTGTGACGCAGTCCATATTGCCACCTAGGCAAGCAAACTCCAAGATGCTTATTTCAGCTCCAGCGCCATCCATACGTGTGTTCGAACTTGTTCCCCGATCCAAGAACAGTTTGAGCAACTCCGACTGGCCTTGGAGTGCGGCTGATGTAGCAGCGGACCAACTGTTGAATCCTGTGGTGCCATACTGGTGATGTGGGTTCGCTCCCACGTCAAGAAGTATCTCGATTTGATTGATATCAGTGCTCAGACCAAGAGCAAGATCTAAGTCCTGTTGCTGCGCATTCAATTTCTTCATCGTTTCTCTTACGCCAGCTGGCCCAGCTGTTATCGGGACTCGAAGTAATTTTCTACCCTTGTTTGAAATCATAAAGAAGGCAATGATCCTGATCACACCAATAGCAACTGCTAAAAGAACAATTATTGCGATCGTTGTCATTGATGAACTCACCTAGTAGTCGTCCCTGCCCAACGTGAAGTAGCCCCCCTAAAAGGGGCTTTTTTTTGCCCGAAGTATGATGTATAAAACGGACCCAGTCAAGATCTCTAACTAAAATCACTTAACTTTTTCCGACAATACACCCCCTAAAAGGAACGGTAAATACCCCATGCAATCTCCAACCAGCAAGCCTCGCCTCCTTGACCAGATCCGTGACCGTATCCGGCTCAAGCACTACAGTTACCGCACTGAGCAAACCTACGTCGAGTGGGCGAAGCGGTTCATCCTCTTTCACAACAAGCGTCACCCCCAGGAGATGGGCAAGACGGAGGTTGAGGCGTTCCTCACCCACCTGGCCGTGACCCACAAGGTCTCGGCCTCTACCCAGAACCAGGCACGGGCCGCGATCCTCTTTCTCTAC
>NZ_JAUQXO010000023.1:0-2276 GCF_030834625.1 Geobacter sp. | reverse complement strand
ATAGTTGACGGCGTTCTGGAGGGTGGAGGAGCTGGTGGTTCCGCCGAAGCTGAGATTGATGATCCGGACGCCGTGGTCGGCGGCGTAGGTGATGGCGCTGGCCATGCGCGAATAGGTGGCGTAGCCGGTGGAGTCCGAGATTACCAGGGGCATGATCTGGTTCTGCCAGGCCACGCCGGCAACACCGGCTGCGTTGTTGGCCATTGCCGCCGCCGAGCCTGCCACCTTCGTTCCGTGGCCATAGACGTCATGGGTGTCGATGGTGTTCGTGTAGAAGTTGAAGCCGGGGAGAAGCTTGCCGGCCAAGTCGGGGTGGCTGGGATCGACGCCCGTGTCCAGGATGGCGATGTCAACGGTGCTCGAGCCGGTGCTGATGTCCCATCCCGCCGGCGCTGCGATCTTGGGGAGATGCCACTGGGAGACGTAGGAGGGGTCGTTGGGGGTTACAAGCGGCTCAGCCACATAGTTCTCTTCGACAAAGCTGACGTTGGGGTTTTTGGCGAGGGCGGCCTTGACCTTAGCCCGGGCCGCGGTAGGCACTTTGATCTTCTTTACCCGGAGCTGGGGGATTTCTTCGGCTTCCTGGGCGCCTACAACCTTCAGCACGCTGTCGGAGCCGGTCTTGTGGACTCCAGCCTTGAACTGGATGAGCAGTTCATCGGTTTCGAACTTTTGGGGGGATGGGGCGGCATTCGCCATTCCTGCCGCAAGGCAGAGGATTCCGATGATGCCAAGGTGTGTCGCGACTTTTCCACAAACTCGTTTCGTGCAGCGCATGCGCCACCTCCATGGGTTGAGTTTGCTTCCTACCTCAGAAACAGACCCCCGCACCGATGGAAGGCGGGTGTTGCTCTTCGACAACCCGGCTATCCTGCCCATGGAGGCAGGACCCGTGGCTTTGCGTCCTCCGGTTACCCGGAGTTTGCCCTTTCGGAAACTTTCTTTGCTCTGTGATACTCTTCGGCAGGAAAAGATGGAACTTTAGGTAAGAAAAAGTGACGAACATCACAAAATGGAGACATGGGAAGAGGGCTGGTTTAAGAGAGGTGGAGTTATGTGCCGGTGGTTATAGATACCAATTGTAGGGACGGGGCATGCGTTGCTACAAGATTTGAATGTTTGTTGCCGGAGCAATAACGTGCCGAGGGATTGATTTCGAACACAAACGGGGCGGCCTTCTGGTCGCCCCGTTTGTGGAAAATGGTAAAAGTAGGTGTGTGAGTAGCGACTATTTGTAGACCGTCACCGATGTGGTTCCGATATTCTTGGTGGCGTCAAAGGCCTTGGCGGTGAGGGTATGGGCTCCGCTTGTAATCTTCCGCGTGTTCCAGAAGTAGTACAGGGAGGTGGAGCCGGTGCTGGTGGCTCGCAGGTTGCCGTCGATGTAAAGCTCGATCCGGTTCACACTGACATTGTCACTGGCGGCGATGGTGACGGTCGCCTTGGTCCCGATGGTCAAGCCGTTGGCCAGTGAGGTAATGGCGACCGTCGGGGCGATGATGTCGATCTGGTTGATGGAGTTGATTGCATCAATGACGTCGATGGGGACGATAGCGGTGGTGTCGACCGTATTGACGACTTTAACCGCCACGTTGCCCGATTGACCCATGTTCCCGGCGCCGTCATAGGCCACTGCTTCGAGGGTGTAGGTGCCATCCGGGATCGTGGTGGTATCCCACTGGAAGGAGAACGGTGCGGTGGTTGCGGTGGCAAAGGAGGCGCCGTTGATGCGAAGGTCCACCTTTGCTACACCCACGTTGTCCGATGCCGCGACTGCCACTGACACCTTGCCTTTCAGAGTGCTCGCGCTCGTGGGCGAGGTGATCGTGGCTTTCGGCGCGGTGGTATCGGTCTGTGCCGCGGCATATTTTGCCGCCGTGAGGCTCTTGAGGACGTTGATCCTGCCGTTGCCGAAGTACTGGTCGAAGCCTGGATCACCGATGTCGTCGGCATTCCTGGTGATGATATCGACCACCTGGGCATTGGTCAGGGTCGGGTTGACGGAGAGGATGAGTGCCCCGAGCCCTGCCGCGATGGGGGAGGAGAAGGAGGTTCCGCTGACGCTGCCGTAGCCGCCGCCGTTGGTGGTGGTCAGGATGGAGACCCCGGGAGCGGCAATGTCGATGGTTGAGCCATAGTTGGAGAAGCTCGCCTTGGCGTCGTTGGCGTCGGTGGCCGACACCGACACGACGTTGGTGCAGGCGGCCGGGTAGTAGGGGGCGCTCGTGTTGTAGTTGGACGCCGAGGCGAAGACTATGGCCCCTTTGTTCCAGGCA
>NZ_JAUQXO010000096.1:0-3645 GCF_030834625.1 Geobacter sp. | reverse complement strand
AGGGCGAGAAGGCGGTCAAGGCCGATCACTGCCAGTACTTTTGAAACAGCGCGTGCTCAGATTATGGCTTTGTCCGGGGGAGGTATGTGGTACTGTAGGTTTGGACAGAAACCGCCACTACTATTGCTGTGGAAAGAATACGAATATGACGATCAAGTGGTATCCCGGTCACATGGGCAAGGCCCAGGAACAGATTTCCGAGGCGATTAGAAGAATCGACGTGGTTATCGAGGTCCTCGACGCCCGACTCCCCGCCTCCAGCTCCAATCACCAGCTTGCTGAAATGCGCCGAAACAAGCCGTGCATCAAGGTGCTGAACAAGAAGGAGCTTGCGGACCCAGCCGTCACCAAGGCATGGGTCCGCACTTTTGAAACCGAATCCGGGGTGCGCGCTCTCCCCCTGTCGGCGAAGCAGCACAGCGAAGTGAAGCAGCTGATCAAGCTCTGCCAGCGCCTGGCGCCGAACCGCGGCAGACCGGGCCTGCCGGTGCGCGTCATGGTGGTCGGCATTCCCAACGTCGGCAAGTCGACCCTGATCAACACCCTGGCCGGAAAGTGCGTGGCCAAGGTCGGCGACAAACCCGCCATCACCACCTGCGCCCAACTGGTCGACCTGCGAAACGGCATCACCCTCTCCGATACGCCGGGGCTCCTCTGGCCCGACATGACCGACCAGGTGGCGGCCTATCGCCTGGCAACCAGCGGCGCCATCGGGGCCAACGCCCTGGACTATACCGTCGTGGGGCTCTTCGCCGCCGAATTCATGATGCAACGATATCCGGAGCTTCTCAAGGAGCGCTACAAGCTCACGGAACTCCCCGACAACTCCACCGCGGTCCTCGAAGCGGTCGGCCGCTGCCTCGGCTGCATGGCTCCCGGCGGAGTGATCGATCTGCACCGGGCGGCCGAGGCCTTTCTCCGGGAGCTCCGGGCGGGGAAAATCGGCCGAATCAGTCTCGAAGAGCCGGAAAAAGATGCCGGCGGGGCAGAAAATCTCGATTCCTCGGAGCGAAGTGAATGAACACGTGCAAACACCTTCAAATTATCCGGATTTCCGCCTGAAACCCTGACAGCCGTGAGTATCCGCCATGGCCCATGACCGCACCGTCAAATCGATCCTCCGCTTCAACGCCGGCCGCGACCCGGAGCGGCTCGCCCTCAAGTACCGGGCCATGCGGAAGAGCCTTCTCGGCTTCCTGCGGGGCACCAACCACCTCTTCTGCGAGACCGCTCCCGACTCGCCCCTGCTCCGCGCCGCGCCCGCCGTCTGGTCCTGCGGCGACCTCCACATCGAGAACTTCGGCAGCTACAAGGGGGACAACCGGCTCGTCTACTTCGACATCAACGACTTCGACTACAGCGCCCTGGTCCCCTGCACCTGGGACCTTCTCCACTTCATGACGAGCGTCCATACCGCCGCAGAATCCCTCGGCTTCGACTGTGACACGGCATCCCGCCTCTGCACAGAATTCCTGACCGCCTACACCTGCGCCCTGCGGGAGGGGAAAGCCCGCTGGGTCGAGCGGGCCACGGCCCAGGGAATGGTGCGCAAACTCCTGAAAGGGCTTAAACGGCGCAAACGGTGCGACTTCCTCGACAGTCGCACCGTCAGCCGCGGGAAGAAGCGCAGCATCCGCACCGACACCGGGAAGGCGCTTCCCGCCACCAGGGAAGAGCGGAAAAAGATCGCCGCGTTCATGGCTGGATTCGCGGCGCAGCAGCCGAACCCCGGCTTCTTCACCCTCCTCGACGCGGCCCGCCGGATCGCCGGCACCGGCAGTCTCGGCACCGAGCGGTACGTCCTCCTGGTGGAAGGTAACGGTTCGCCGGACGAAAACTACCTCCTCGACCTGAAGCTCGCGTCCCCCTCCCCCCTCGCCCGCCGCTTCGCCGCGCTCCAGACCCTGTGGGAGAGCGAAGCCGAGCGGGTCGCATGGGTCCAGCGCCAGATGCAGGCCATCGCCCCCGCGCTCCTGCAGCCGGTGGAGCTGGAAGGGCGATCATATGTCATCAAGGAGCTCCAGCCCTCTGGCGACAAGGTGGAGCTAGACCAGTGGAACGGGAAGATCGGACGGCTTGAAGACATGATGACCACCATGGGGGAGATCACCGCCTGGGACCACCTCCGGGGGAGCGGCCGCAAAGGGGCGGCCGTCGCCGACGCCTTGATCGCCTTCGGTGAGGATGATACGTGGCCGGCTCCCCTCGCCACCCTGGCACGGGAGTGTGCTGCGCAGACCAGGCGGCAGTGGGAGGAGTTCTGTGCAGGGTACGATGGGGGGTTTTCGAGATTCGGCGGACGGCTGTCCAGTAAGGCTCATGATGCCTGAGGAGAAAACAGTCGCGAAGTTTCGGCGGGGTTTCTCGGGAGGCTGCTGCATGATGTTTTTCCCGGATTTTTCAGGGGCAATTGCCGGGAGATAATTCAATCATTCCAGTCGGCTAGCTTGACTGAACGCGTTTTATATCTCATACTTCGGGCAAAAAACGCCCATTTCTGGCCCTATTAGGGGTCTACTTCACACTGTATCAATATTTTAATGTGCATAGACTAAATATCCAAAATGGGCAGATCACCGGTTCACGCGTGCGCGTGAACTGCTCATTAACGAGTTATATCAAAAAAAGAAGAGGACAAATTATGCCAAGAATTGAGCATGTCCCCATGGAGTGTAAATTCTGCAATTGCTGGGCTTTCCAGAGAATAGAAAGGACAGAAAAAGGCATCCTTCTTTCATGCACGCATTGCCCGGCGAGTAACGAGATAACGATTCCCAAGAAAAATGTGCCGAGCATTATTTCCGCCTTTCGCGACGCCTATTGTAACGCAAGAGATACCTATCCCGAGATCGCCGTTTTACGCTTTCCGGGTGATTATGTATCTCGTACAAAAGAGGATTAGGAACATAGATGATTTTCCCTTCGGATGTTCTTTCATCTGTTGGAAACATATAGCCCTCTTCTAAAAGCTGCGATACAAGGTCTTTCAACGGTCTCATACTATCATCCTCAGGAAATGGAGGTTCTTTTGTGGGCGCATACGCTACAAAATCCTTTTTCAAAAAACGACTCAAAGAGTACACCGAATCAGGAGACAAATATTTCGAGGTTGCTCCTGCCCCAGACTGTTGCCCGAAATGTGAAGCCAAGGCGAATAAGAAAATCTCAATAGAAACAGCAACAACAGACGATTACCCTCCGTTCCATCGCGAATGTAGGTGTGCAATATTGCCTCTTGGCGAAAACCAAGAACCGGGAGCACTCAAGAGTATTAGAGCAAAGTATGAGTCGGGCGAATTCCCCATGAAAAGATGTCTCCATTGCAAAGAGTGGATTGCTGGTAATTCCATCGACTGTAACCGTTGCGGCAAGAGTCAGATATAACCACGTCCTTGCACCTGCCCTAAAACCCGGCAGGTGAAGGCCGGCCCCGTTAACCAGCCAGAGATCATCCCTTTCCGTGTGATATGAGCCTACGAAAAATTGGCATTCTATGCGGTATCTTGGGCCCGCTCCTTTGGCTTTCACTCATCGGCGTTGCGGGAGCTATGCGACCGGAGTTCAATCACATCACGCATTACATCAGCGAGCTTGGGGAACGAGGGAGTTCCACGGAGGTCATGATGCGATATGCAGCATTCGAAT
>NZ_JAUQXO010000095.1:0-2285 GCF_030834625.1 Geobacter sp. | reverse complement strand
CCTTCCAGGGGGCCTTCCACGCCAACCCCGACTACATGCACTGGTACGGCTGGGCCAAGGTCAAGGAGGCCGCCGCCCGGATCCGGGAAGACGCGGAACGGCTCCGCAAGGAGCACAAAAAGATGTGAGCCCTCTCCATCCAGGGCTGCAATGAAAAAGGCGGGGTTCGAGACCCCGCCTTTTCGATTTTTGCCGTGAGAGACAGTCCTCGTTGGGAGTCCCAAGGGCGGGCATCGGCATGACGATAAGGGGTGCCGGCAGGAGGGGGTAGCCACAAGTCAATCGCCTGCAAAAACCACCGGCTTCAGTTCAGGCATCCGTTCCTTAACCAGGTCAACCAATCGCGCCGCATCCTCTCGTGTCATGGAGCTTTGGCTCAGGCGAACGCGGTAGATCGGCTGGCCGTCCGACCCCGCCTTCTCGGCCACGAAAGAGGCAAAGCCGGCGCCCGTGACGTTGTCCGCAAGCTGACGGGCCCGGGCTTGTTCTTTAAAGGCACCTAGTTGGACCCAGAAGGTTCGACTTGTCCTGGCGGGAGGAGGAGCCGGTCCTCCGGATTGATCCTCGATCTCCCCCTGTTGCACCGTCGATCCTTGCGCGGCGTCGCGCGCGGCAATCACTTGGCGCTGTTTCTCCGCGTCATCGAGCGCCCTCTTTATCTCTGACACTGGAACTTCGCTTCTCGGCAGAAATGCGAGGGGCCGCAGGTTCTCCAACAAGTTGTTGTCGGCCATTCTGTCGAGATGTGGATCTGACGAAGGCGAGTAAATGGCGTAAAGCGCGTTTCGAGACTCAATCAGATATGGCTTGCCTGCTACGACGATGCGAGCATAGCCCTTGAGCTCAAAGGCCTGGGGGGCGGCACCCGATCCGGGTTGTATCCGGTCGTCGTACGCGGCCGAGATCAGCAGGAATGACGGCTCGCCGGGTTCAAGATAGGTTACGAGGTGCTCCGGGGATTTCTCGGAATCGCCCACCCAGGCTGTCATCGGATTAAAACGCTTGTCACCTTCAATGCGTACGAGAGCTGCCGTGCGTGAGATATCGGCGCCGCCTGTTCTGTAGCGCAAGACAGAACCGTTTTGTGGTAAGGCAATGATCCGCACCGAGACGCCCCATTCCTTCACAACGGCAATCGGCGCTTCTTTCTGGGCGTCATAAGTGACATTCATATAGAATTGGAGGCCGTTCAACATATCCGCGTGGTCGCCCAGAACCTCCCAGATGCGCATGACCTTGCCGTTTCTTATTGAGCGTTCGAAGAACGCGCCTGCTTCCGGGACATGCCCAGCCCCCTTCTCCTCCCTGAACAGAGGGAGAGCAAGATTCTCCTGCAACTCCAGAAACAGGCTTTGGCTGCCTCCGCCCCAGTTCATTATTTCTTCGGATCCCTGCGCAACCCGCCTCGACAAGGGTGTTTCGATTCTTCTCGTCTGACTGCTCTCGCCAGTTGCTATCCAGCGAGGGTCAAGTGGTTCCAGGGTAATGTTCAGTGGAGGAGGCTCATCACCACGCAGGCCGGTCTCCTCGAGGAGCTGGCGCGCCGCCGGCAGCAGGGCGGCGAGGGAAATAACGATTGTCGCGATCAGAATGGCCCAGGCGATAATCGGATTGTTCTTGAGCCGTTCTTGAATACGCTCGAGATAGGTCTGTTTCGCCACGTGGAAGTCCCTTGGATGGTTCGGAGCCAACCAGCTAAATTAAGCGACTCCGCCCCCGGTTCCTCTCGTCATCAACGAACGCGAGTCGTCCAGTTAACTTGACGATCCGGGTGCGTCGGTGGGTTGAATGACTAGGCCGAGTACCACCTCATTGGTAAATGCGTCTGGCGTGACTCCAGGGGGAATCCCAACGGCGTGGATTCGAATCCTGCACCGGATCTCATCCTCGAGCACATCAGGAGGCAAGAGAAGGTTCCGATCCTCATCCAGCTGGGCTCTGGGCACAACGGCTGTACGAGTGCGCGGTATTGACAGGACACCTCACGTCAGGCATCGCTGCCGTCTGAGTTCGGCCCCCTCGATTCATTGCTTGAACTATTCAACGACTGATTCATGGCTTCCGTGATCAATCGGGCCAATTCGTCACGCGAGAAAGCGGCGAGATTCAGATTTGTCCTTGTGACTGAACTTGGCCGTACGCGAGTTTCGATTGCAGCGGCCGTTCCGCGGCATTTTCTTTCGAGGCACTTCAGGAACGACGCAAGGTCTATCCCGAGAGCTTTCAGCCTTCGCATAAACTCCTCGTTGATGGCCCCGGCTCGCCGAAGGCAATCCAGCAGTTCG
>NZ_JAUQXO010000094.1:0-11118 GCF_030834625.1 Geobacter sp. | reverse complement strand
GATGACGGAAGCGGGCATGCGGATCGTATGGCCCCGCCCGAGGAAACGCATCCGGTCGGTTTCGTACTCGATGCCGTTGCCACTCCCCGCTTCCATGGCGACCACGTGGGCTGCCCAGATGGGTGAGTCGTCGGCGGAGCGGAGACGTCGGTGGGCCAGAAGCCCTGTGGAGGCGCGGTGATATTCCGTCTGGACGAAGAGGTTGGAGAAGGCGGGGTGGGCGATGTCCGAACCCTGGGGGGCGAGGACGATCTCTGCGTATGAGGTGACCTCGATCTCCCTGGTTGTTGTCCCTTTGTTGGTGATGGAGAGGGCGCGCAGCTCGGCGTCATCCTCCGGCGACAGGATGATCTCCAGGGTGGTGATCAGGGTTTCGTCGTGCCTGACGATGCGTGTCCTGTCCTCGGCGTAGGTCACCTCGTAGCGCTTCGGTTCCACCCCCGTCGGCTGGTAGGCCGCGGACCAGACGGTGCCGCTTTCCATGTCGCGCAGGAAGATATAGCTTCCCCATGCGTCCCGGGTCACGTCTTCGCGCCAGCGCGTGACGGCCATATCCCGCCAGCGGCTGTAACCGGAGCCGGCGGCGGTGACCATGACGGCATACCGGCCATTGGACAGAAGGTGTGTCGAGGGGAGGCGGTGGTTGGGGGTGTGGAAACGGCGCAGCACCGGCTGGACCGCTTCCCATACCTTCGCGGTCTGGACCTGATCGGCAAGCGGGCGGGCAACGCCGACGTCGCGGGGCATCCGTTCCTGGAGGAGGAGCTCGGCTGCATGGATCATCGGCTCGCGGTGGAAGCGGTGCCGCATGATGCCGTCATGGATGACGTTGTCCAGGGCCACCAGGGACATCCCCTGGTGGTGTGCCATGTATGCCTTGACGATCGCTGCCTTGGTCCCCTCGGGAAGCCTGGCGCGGGTAAAATCCAGGGCTTCGTAGAAGCCATAGGGGCCGCGCCCGTTCACTTCTTCGAGCCACCTGAAGTTTCGTGCCGCCGCGGCAGGGGCATACATTGCCGCCAGCACCGAGGCGTAGGGGGCGATCACCAGGTCCTGGCCGAGGCCGCGCTTAAGTCCCAGGCCGGGGATGCCGAAGGCCGAATACTGGTACGCAAAGGAGAGGTCGCGGGTGTTGTAGGCCGATTCGGAGATTCCCCACGGCACGCCATTCTCGTTTCCGTAGCTGATCTGGCGTTCGACGATGATCCGGCACGTCTGATCAAGGAGGCTGCCGCGCGGCGTGTACATTACGAGGGAGGGCATGAGATATTCGAACATCGAGCCGGACCATGAGACAAGTGCCGCACTCTTTTCGACCGGGATCAGCACCCTGCCCAGCCGGAACCAGTGGGCAGGGGGAACTTCCCCCTTTGCGATGGCGATGAAGCTGGTGAGGCGTGATTCCGAGGCAAGGAGGTCGTAGAAGCTGGGGTCGAGGCGCCTTTCGTCGACGCGGTAGCCTATGGAAAAGAGCCGGCAGTCCTGGTCGAAGAGAAAACGAAAGTCCATCTCGTCGAAAAGTTGCCGCGCGCTCCCGGCGATCCTGTTCAGGCGCTCCGTCAGTATGCCGCACATCTCTCCCGACAGCTCGAAGGCCCCGATCAGAGTGTCGAGGCGGGCACGGCGCTCCCGTGCATTGGTGAGCACCTGCAGCTGCAAAAGCTTTTCGACTGCGGCTTCACAGCGATCGGGCATGCGCGCCAGGGGGGTGTCGGGCCCGAGAAGGTCGAGGAGGCCATTCCAGAGCTCCTGCTCTTCCCCCACGGCTCCCTTTATCTCAGGCATCCATCCTTCCAGCATCATGGCCCAGGGGAGGAGGAGGTCGGCGTCGCGCCGATGGCTTCTGATGTCGTCAAGGAGAAGCTCTCCCCAGCTCTGCGCTTCGCTTCTTCCCTTCTCCGCGTTCCCTTGTGCGGGTGTTCCGAACGAGGCGACGATCGCTTCCGCTTTGGCCTCCAGCGCGCGCCAACAGGAGGCCTGGGCGGCGAAACCGGCCGGTGCGGCAGCGATGCCGGCCTCGATATCTCCAATGGAGTCGAGCAGGCGCCGGACATCCTCCCCCGTGCCGAGCTCCTCCACGGCATGGCGAAAGAGGCATGCGGTGTCGCCGATCCCCTTCAGGTCGGCCGGGGATAGAAGGGGGCGCTGCGTCATCTCCCTGCACGCCTGGGAGAGGGCGAGGAGGTGGCCGGCAAGATTCCCGCTGTCCACGGATGAGATGTACTTTGGCTCCAGCGTCCGCAGATCCCGGGTTTCGTACCAGTTGTAAAAGTGCCCCTGGAAACGGGGGAGTTCCCCCAGGGTACCCATGGTTGCATCGAGTCTGTCCACTGCGTCGGACAGGCCGATCCAGCCGAAGTCCCGGGCGGCAACGACCGAAAGGAGATAGAGACCGAAGTTTGTCGGGGAGCTCCGGTGGGCGATGACCGGATGGGGCTCTTCCTGGAAGTTGTCGGGAGGGAGCCAGTGGTCCCCGGCCGTCACGAAGGTGGTGAAAAAGCGCCAGATGCGCCGGGCGGTCAGGCGCAGGAGCGTCACTTCCCGTTCCGGCTGGATCTCGTCCTGACTGGTCGCGGGGGGGATGCTGAGCTGGCGCATGACGAAGGGGGAGGCTGCCCAGAGCACGATGAACGGGACGGCCGCGGGAAGCGCTCCGGGGGCGAGGAGGGCCGTCAGAAGCAGGGAGGCCAGGGCTATGCCTTCGGCGCCGAGAAACCGCTGGAAAAAGAAGCGCGACGAAAAGGCGGAGGTTTTTTTAGCATGGGCGGCGGTCACCCATTGGAGAAGCCTTCGGCGGGTTATGAAGAGGCGCACGAGGGTACGGCAGATGGCGTCCAGCATCAGCCATGCGTAATGGGCAAGCAGTGTAAGGACGACGGCCGCGTGCCCGGCGCCCACAAGGAGGTCGCCGAACAGGGCACGCAGGTGGTTCCTCATGGAAATGCCGCGGCGGTGCGGCACCAGGCCGGTGATGAGGGAGAGAAATGCCGGGAAGGCGATATTCGCGAGGACGAACAGTGCCCACACGCCGCGCGGGGCTGCCGGTACGAGCCAGGAAGCGAGGAGGAGAAACAGCATCCCCGGCGCGGAGAGGGAGCGCCGCAGGTTGTCGATCATCTTCCAGCGGGCGATGATGGTGATGCCCTTGCCCCGTCTCCCGAAAATCCAGGGGAGAAGCTGCCAGTCACCCCGCGCCCACCGGTGGTGGCGGGAAGCGGCGACCTCCGCATGGGAGGGGAACTCCTCGAACAGCGTGATGTCGCTTGCCAGCCCGCAGCGGGCGAAGGTCCCCTCGAAGAGATCGTGACTCAGGATGGCGTTTTCCGGCACGCGGCCCGCCAGCGAAACCTCGAAGGCGTCCACGTCGTAAATCCCCTTGCCGGTGAACGACCCTTCCCCGAAGAGGTCCTGATAGATGTCCGAAACAGCGAAGGCGTAAGGGTCAACGCCGCATGGCCCGGAAAAGAGGTGGTGATACAGGGTGCGGTCGGAGCGGGTGGGGAACGAAGGGATGATGCGCGGCTGGAGCACCCCGTATCCTTCGACCACGCGCCCCAGGCGCTCATCGAAGCGGGGGAGATTGAGGGGGTGGGCCATGCTTCCCACAAGCTCGTTCACCGTTTTAACCGGAAGCTTGGTGTCCGCATCGAGGGTTATGACGTAGCGGACGTCCGGCGGCGGCTGCGGGGGTAAACCGTCGACCGGGATGTAGTTGGAATCGGGCGCTCCCCGCAGCAGCCGGTTGAATTCATGAAGTTTTCCCCGCTTGCGCTCCCACCCCATCCATTTCCGTTCACCTTCGTTCCAGAGGCGTTTGCGATGGAAGAGAAAAAACCGCTTTCCCCCGTCGGGGGCGGGTCCGTGGAGCACATTGAGATTTTCGATCAGGTGTGCCGTGTACTGAAGGAGCTCCGTGTCTCCGGGAAGGATCTCGGCGTCTGCGTCGGGCCAGTCGGTCAGCAGGGCAAAACGGACGTCGCCGGACGGATTCGCCAGGTAGTGCACCTCGAGGAGGCCGACCTGCTCTTCTGATTCCGCCTCGCTGATGAGAAGGGTCGGCACCGCCACAAAGGTTCGCAGCGATGAAGGGATTCCGGCGGCGAGCTCCAGTCGGGGGAGGTGGCGCGGGCCGATCTGCGCCGCCAGGATCCGGTTCACGAGCATCACCGCCACGTCTGACGCGGGCAAAAGCGCCAACAGGCCCAAAAGAAAGAGCCACGGGGGCGAAACCCCCGCGTCAGCGCTCGCCAGCAGCGGGAGAGCCGCCAGGAGAAGGGTCGCCAGGCAGATGCTCCCGAGGTAGGCTGGTGTTGCATGGGCGATATACATGCGCAGAAATTTTCGGCGCAGCGACGGACGGAAGCCGATCTCTTTCTCGAAGGACGGCCGTCCTTTGGAAATCAGGTAATAACCGGGATCCAGCAGGCGCCAGTCGGCCGCTTCGCCGCTTTCCCACGCCTTTTTCCGCGCCTCTTCCGTTTTGGCTATTACCAGGCGGGCAATCTCCAGTTCCTGAAGCTTCGAACCTTTTGCCAGCTCTTCAAGGCCGTGCCGGTAACGGTCGCGGGTGATGAAATCCATGTCGGCGAAGAGGGGATCGGTGCGGAGGACCTCGTCCACCAGGCTGACCTCTTCGAAAAAGGCGTCCCAGGAATAGGCCGAGATGAGCCGCATGCTCGTGATGATATTGCGTACCGTCACGTTGGCGGTTGCCTGGAGGTTATGTTCGAGCAAAACGACTTCGTCCGGGGTTGTTCCTTGCGCGGCCAATTTTTCGGTGAGCAACTCCATGGCGGTGGAGACATCGGGCCCCTGGTGGCGCAGCCGTTGTACCAGCTGCACCGCAAAGGCTGTGAGAAGCGGCGTCTTCTCCATTTCCCCCAGCCTCTCCTCCGCTTCCTGGGGCGGCCGTCCGCTGATGCCCAGGAGGTCGTCGGCAATCCGGTCCGCTTCCAGGCGCGCCCGTTGCGACCCGACGATCCGGATGGCAACGCGGCGGAGGTTCTCGATGAGTACGATGCGCAGGGTGGTGGGGACGGCCCACAGCTCGCCGATGGTAAGGGGTTGCACTCGCTGGCAGGCGCGGACGAAGCGGATCAGCAGCTCCGGGTCGAAGCGGCTGTCCGTATGGGCGACAAAGGACCAGGTGAGCTCATAGACGCGGGGGTAATCCTTGAGCGGACCTCCGGCGAGCTTGGGAAGCTCCCGGTAATACCCGGAAGGGAGGTGGTCCCGGATGTCCCGCAGCTGCTCCTCGACGATGTGGAAGTTATCGAGGAGCCATTCGGCGGCCGGGGTGATCGCTTGCTGCTCCCTGACCGATTCGGCAACGGCGTAGTAGGACGCCTGGAGGATCTTCCCGTTTTGGTGAATGCGCGGCGTGAGCCTGTGCCCCTTGCGCGGGTAGTCCGTAACCTTCTGCATGGCCGCGAGGCTCTCTGCATGCTGCTCCAGACGCTCCGCGCTGAACACGTCGTAGCGAATCGGCTCCTCTACCGTGGCGAAGATATCGTCGGGAATCCGCGAAAAATCAAAGGATTTCATAATTCGAACGAATAGGCTCACAGCGCATCTCCTACAGATGTCATGGGACTGTCAATTGATTTACAGAATGCAGGGGAATGAGCCCGAGGCGGGGGCAAAGATAATCTCTGGACGAACGGTCCATGAGTCGGCACATCTGACGCCATGCCCAACTTATTAAAACCATTATAAAATTATCACAACAACCGGAAGGCGCAACCGGTGGCGGCAGAAAAAGAAGAGGAGTTTTTAATTGATGTCTGTTCGGAAATTGTAACTTGTTGAAACATATTGTAAAAATCGAATGATTCGCTGTAGTTTTTCGGCGCAATCTGCTATAGTGCGGCGGTAACTGGCCGATATTGTTTAGAATACCACCATCGAGGACTGCCATGCCTGCTGCTAAACGCCCACAAACCAGACATCACCCCAAAGGACTTACTATCCTTTACGAGGACAAGGATGTCATCGTGGTGGAAAAGCCGTGCGGCCTCCTGACGATAGGGACGGATCGGGACAAGTCGCGAACGGTTCATACCATTCTCAACGAGTACGTCCGCAAGGGTGATCCCCGCTCCCGAAACCGGGTCTACATCGTCCATCACCTGGACCGGGATACCTCCGGCATCCTGATCCTCGCCAAGAGCGAAGCCGCCAAGATGTATCTGCAGGAGCACTGGCAGGATACCGACAAGCGCTACCTCACGGTCGTCCATGGCAGACTCGCAGTGAAAGCAGGGACGATCAGCAGTTGCCTGGCCGAGAACAGTGCCCTTAAGGTCTATTCAACCCCTGATGCGGCGCAGGGGAAGCTGTCCCATACGGAGTATGCGGTCATCAAGGAGGCGAAAGGGTTCAGCCTGCTGGAAATCCACCTCCTTACCGGACGCAAGCACCAGATACGGGTGCACCTGTCGGAAATGGGCAACCCCGTCGTAGGGGACAGAAAATATGGCAAAGGCAACGAGGCCCATGGTAATCTGGCGCTCCATGCCCGTTCGCTCTCATTTACTCACCCGGTCAGCGGCAAACGGCTGACCTTTGAAACCCCCATCCCCGATTATTTCACCCGCCTGGTCGGAAGCATCGAAAAGCTGGCGGCCGCACCTGCCGGGACTCACGCAAAGGACAAACCATGACCAATAACGATCTGCTCCGCAGGCTCCGCTACGCGCTGAACCTGAATGGCGAAACCATTGCCGGATTATGCGCGTTGGGCGGACATGACATCAAACCGATCGATGTGCTGAAGCTGCTGAAAAAAGAGGAAGAGCCGGGCTTTGCTGCCTGCGATGACTCTGTGATGGGGGCATTCCTGGATGGCCTGATCATTTCCCGGAGAGGGCCGCAGGAGCAAAAGCCCGATGCTGCCAGGGAAGCGGCAGGGGTGCTGAACAACAACCTGATCCTGAGGAAACTCAGGATAGCGCTGGAGCTGAATGAGGAGGCAATGCTGGCGCTCCTGGCAAAAGTCGGCGTCCAGATCTCGAAGTCAGAATTGTCCGCGATGTTCCGCGCCAAAGGGCACCGAAATTACAAGCCCTGCGGCGACCAGTTCCTCCGCAACTTCATACGGGGGTTGACGCTTGGGGACCGGACTCCCTGACCTTTCACCGGAGTATGACATGAAAACCAGATGCGCATGGGCCGGCACCGACCCCCTCTACATCTCCTACCACGACGACGAGTGGGGCGTTCCGGTGCACGACGACCGGCACCTCTTCGAGATGCTGGTCCTTGAGGGTGCCCAGGCGGGGCTCTCGTGGTTGACGATCCTCCGGAAGCGCGAGGCGTACCGCCGGGCCTTCGCCAATTTCGATGCGGAAACGGTCGCCGCTTGGTCCGAGCCGGAAGTGCAGCGTCTCCTGGCCGATGCGGGGATTGTTCGCAACCGCCTGAAGATAGAGTCGGCCATCAGGAATGCCCGGGGAGTCCTGCGAATCCGGGAGGAGTTCGGATCGCTGGATGCGTACCTCTGGGGCTTCGTGGGTCACCGGCCCCGGCAGAACGCCTGGCGCTCCCTTGCCGAGGTGCCGGCCCGGACGGAGCAGTCCGATGCCATGGGCAAGGATCTGAAGCGGCGAGGATTCAATTTCGTGGGGTCCACCATCTGCTACGCCTTCATGCAGGCCGTGGGGATGGTGAATGACCACCTGACCTCCTGCTGCCGCTACGACGAGATCAGGCACCAGGTCCAGCAGGCGAAGGACTAGTCAGGCCGCCCACTAGTTTCTGCCGTCATTACCCCATGACAACTGTCACCCCATGTTCCCTCCCGTCATCCCTCAACGGCACCCGTCCCTCTGCCGCGGAGAGCGGTTCGCCGTCTAGTTCGAGCCGGACGATCCCCTTCGTAACCCTGTTCGGATTTTCCACGGATATCTCGTAGCGTGACCCGCCGTGCCGGTACGTAACGGCAAACCCCGGCCAGGCGCGGGGAATGCATGGATCGAGGTGCAGGGAGTCTCCCCGCACGGAAAGCCCCAGAATCCATTCGACTCCCGCCCGGTAGATCCAGCCCGAAGAGCCGGTATACCAGCTCCACCCACCCCTTCCCACGTGCGGCGGCTCCGAGTAGACATCCGCCACCGCCACGTAGGGCTCCACCCGGTAGCGATGCATGCTGTTGCGGTTGGCGGTGTGGTTGACCGGATTCAGCATGGAGAAGAGTTCGTGGGCCTTGTCCCCCTCGCCCATCATGGCAAAAGCGATGGCGCACCACGCCGCGGCATGGGTGTACTGACCACCGTTTTCGCGGATGCCGGGGAGGTATCCCTTGATGTAGCCGGGGTCTTGCCGGGTCTTGTCGAAGGGTGGTGAGAAGAGGAGGATGAGGGAGTCCCCTGTTCTTACGAGGGATTCCTCGACCGATTTCATGGCCTGCTTCGCCCGCTCGGGATTCGCCGCGCCGGAGATTATCCCCCAGCTCTGGGCGATGGAGTCGATGCGGCATTCGGAGCCTGATGCGGTGCCGAGCGGCGTGCCGTCGTCGTAGTAGGCGCGCCGATACCAGGCACCGTCCCACGCTTCCTTTTCCAGCGACTCCTTGAGGCCGGCCGCATGGGCGAGCCACTTTTCCGCCCGTTCCCCCTCGCCCCGTCCCGCAGCCACGGGGGCGAAGCGGGAGAGGACGTTGTGGAGGAACCAGGCGAGCCAGACGCTTTCGCCGCGCCCCTCGTGACCGACGCGATTCATGCCGTCGTTCCAGTCCCCCGTTCCCATGAGCGGAAGGCCGTGCCGCCCCGTTGCGAGGCGCAGGTCGAGGGCGCGGGCGCAGTGCTCGTACACGGTCGCGTACTCCTCCGTGACGCGGGGCTCGAAATACGCGTCTTCCCGTTCGGGTGGAATCTCCTCCCCCTCCAGGAAGGGTACGCTCTCATCGAGGACCCCGGCATCCTCGGTCACCTCCAGATAGTGCGAGACGACGTAGGGAAGCCAGAGAAGGTCATCGGAGAAATGGGTCCGGACTCCCCGTCCTGTGGGGGGGTGCCACCAGTGCTGGACATCTCCCTCCCGGAACTGGCGCCCGGCAGCCCTGACGATGTGCTGACGGGCCAGGGAAGGCTCGGTCACGACGAGGGCCATGGAGTCCTGGAGCTGGTCGCGGAACCCGTAGGCCCCTCCCGCCTGGTAGAACGCCGCCCGTGCCCAGAAGCGGCATACAAGGGTCTGGTAGAGAAGCCAGCGGTTCAGCATGATGTCCATGGCCGGGTCGGGGGTCCGGACCTGGACCGTGCCGAGGATCCGCTCCCACTCATCGTTGACCGCCGCGAGCTCTTTCCATGGCTCGGCCGTGCGCCAGCGCCTGATCAGCTCGCGGGCCTTTTCCCGGTCTTCCGCCTGACCCAGGAAGACGGGCAGCTCGACCCGCTCCCCGGGGGCGAGTTCAAGGGTTGCCTGGAGGGCGCAGCACGGGTCGAGGCCGGCACCCGTCTTGCCGCTGAGGACCGAATCCTTGATGAGACCGGCCGGCTGTTCCAGGGTGCCGTTTCGTCCCACGAATTCGATCCGGTCCGCGGTCCATGCCGTCTGAAGCCCCCCGAGATCGACAAAGGTGATTCTGCTGCCGAATTCCGCATTCCACGGGTTCCGGGCGAAGATGGCCCCGGTCTCGTCATCCCTTTCGGTGATGATGTAGGGTGCGGAGACCGTGCGGGTAAAGCCCAGGACCCATTCGAGATAGGCGGTTGCCGAGAGGCTGCGCCGGTCCGGGGAGCGGTTTTCCAGGACGAGGAGGGATATCTTTACCGGGTCGCTGAGGCTCACGAACTGCACGAGTTCGCTCCAGATGCCGTGGGAGAGGTGTTCGAAGCGGCTGTATCCCTGGCCGTGCCGCGCGATGTAGGTTGCGCTCTCGACACGGATCGGCAGCGCCGTCGGACTCCACATGGCGCCGCTCTCCCGGTCGCAGAGGTACAGGGCTTCCCCTGGCGGATCGGACACCGGGTCGTTGGACCAGGGGGTGATCTGGTTTTCGCGGCTGTTGAGGGACCAGGTGTAGCCCGCACCCGACTCGGAGACCTGGAAACCGAAGCTCTCGTTGGCGATGACGTTGATCCACGGGGCCGGAGTGCGCTGGCCCCTGCCGAGAACGACGACATATTCCTTCCCGTTCTCGGCGAAACCGCCAATGCCGTTGAAAAACTCCAGAGGCGGCGGCTCGAGGGGGGGCTCTTCAGCCGGGTGCCGGAGGAACTGGCGCCGCGCCGGGTAGACCGTCCGCTCCTCCATGCGGCGCATCCGGACGATCTGCTCGGTCAGGCTCCCCTCCCGGGCTCTGAGCACGGCGCGGGCGGCGGTCTGCAGGAGGAGGCGCTCGTCGGGGGACAGCAGGTCGGAGCGCAGGACGAAGATTCTGCCGCGGTTTTCCTGGAAAGCACGGCCGCTGGCAAGGCTTGTGCTCACCATCCCCTCCAGGGAGTGCTGCAGGTCCTGGATGTAGGAAGTCTCCTGTTCGTTCAGGATCACCAGGTCGACTGCCAGGAGCTTCAGCCGCCAGTATTCGTGAGCGCGGAGAAGCTGGCGGACGATTCCCCGGTCGTCGGCATCGTCGATGGTCACGAGGATGATGGGAAAATCCCCCGATATGCCATGCTTCCAGAGCCCGGTAACGCTCAAGGCGTTGAGGGCCAGGCTTTCGTCGCGGGGACGCACGGCAGGGTCCGAATAGAGGAGGCGGTTGGCCAGATGCTGGAAGAGGTGGGCTTCGCCCCGCTCGATCCCCAGGTAGTGGAGCTGGATCTGGGCCTGGGTCCAGGCGAGGGTGACTATCCGCTCGTAGGAGGCCGGATCGTGGTACTTGTCGGCCAGCAGCAGGATCGCTTCACGGGAGGAAGCGACCATGGTGGAGAATACAACCCGTGCCGTGGCCCCGGGCTCAATCCTGACCTTTGCACGGAGGCTGAAGATCGGATCGAGGACGGGACCGACCGTGTTGGACAGCGGGCGCCCCTCGATGACGGAAGCGGGCATGCGGATCGTATGGCCCCGCCCGAGGAAACGCATCCGGTCGGTTTCGTACTCGATGCCGTTGCCACTCCCCGCTTCCATGGCGACCACGTGGGCTGCCCAGATGGGTGAGTCGTCGGCGGAGCG
>NZ_JAUQXO010000022.1:0-104781 GCF_030834625.1 Geobacter sp. | reverse complement strand
GGGTATCGAGAGCCCCGACCGGACCGCGGCCGTCCTCGCCGCGGCGAAGCAGCCGCTGGTGCTGAAGGGCACGCTGTTCGACATGGGCATTGCCGCGGGCATCGCCAAAGGCCCCGAACATGGGGAAAACGCCGATGAGCTGCACATGCGCGCCTCGATGGCGGTGAGCGAGGCCGAGCGCATGAAGACGGCCGCGCCCGTGGTGTACGTGCCGTCGCTCGAGGCGACGCTGCGTTCGAAGACGCAACTCGAAGGCGAGGTCAAGGAAGCCCTGGCCAACGGCGGGTTCACGCTCTTCCTGCAGCCCAAGGCATCGCTGGCCGGGATGCACGTGACGGGCGCCGAAGCCCTCATCCGCTGGCACCATCGAGACAAGGGTTGGGTCGGCCCAGCCGACTTCCTGGGTGTGCTCGAGGGCTGCGGGCTGATGCGCGAACTGGACAACTGGGTGATCGGCGCGGCGCTGCAGCAGATCCGGGTGCTGTCCACCCAGGGCCTGAACCTGCCGGTGAGCATCAACCTATCGGTGCACTCGCTGACCGACACCGGCATCGTCTCGCGCATTCGAGAGGGCCTGCGTGCGCACGACGTGGCGCCCTGTCTGCTCGATATCGAGATCCACGAAGGCGGCGTGATGCGCGACGTCGAGACCAGCATCCGCGTGCTGCACGGCCTGCACGAACTGGGTGTCGGCCTGAGCATCGACGACTTCGGCACCGGCTACTCCTCCCTCAGTTACCTGAAGCGCTTCCCCATCGCCAACCTGAAGATCGACCAGTCGTTCATCCGCGACATGACCCGCGACCCCGACGACGCCACCCTGGTGAAGACCATCATCACCATGGCCCACGGCCTCGGCATGAAGACCATCGCCGAGGGGGTGGAAACCCTTGAGCAGATCGACTTCCTCTGCCGGCACCAGTGCGAGGAGATGCAGGGGTACTTCTTCAGCCGTCCCGTGGCCGCCGCCGACCTGGGTCGTCTGCTGACCGAGGGAAAGGCCCTGGACCTGGCCCCGGTGCATGTGGAAGCCCGGGAGCGGATCAGGGTGGTGTGACCCTCGCGCTGCATTGACAAAACCATCCCGATCCTCTATAACTGAGCTTTTTCGGGAGGTTTTGTGTGGGACAGGTGGACGACAGCAGGCTCAGGGGGATCATTCTCGATCGTATCAGGAAGCAGGGGCGGATTCCCTTCGTCGACTTCATGGCCGCGTGCCTCTACGAGCCGGGTCTCGGCTACTACACCTCCCCCGGCCGCAAGGTGGGGGCCGAGGGCGATTTCTACACCAGCATCAACGTTCACCGGGTCTTCGGCCGCCTCATCGCCCGGGAGATCTGCCGCATGTGGGAAGAGATGGGGCGCCCGGCCAGCTTCGACATCGTGGAGGCGGGGGCCGGCCATGGCCAGCTGGCCATCGATGTCCTTGACACCATCCGCGAGCTGAACGGCGAGTTCTACGATCGGGTCCGCCTTACCCTCATAGAGGCCGAACCGAGTCTTGCCGCGGTCCAGGGCGAGCTCCTTGCCCACCACCAGCCGAAGGTTTCCTGGATCTCTCCGGCCGATCTGGCCGAGGGGCGGCTCCGGTTCACCGGCTGCCTCTATTCCAACGAACTGATCGATTCCTTTCCGACCCACCTCGTCGAAATGCGCCCCGAGGGGCTGCGGGAGGCCTTTGTGGTTGCGGATGAGGACCAGTTCACCGAAATCCTCGACCTTCCCTCAACGCCGGAGTTGGAGGCCTACCTGGCCTGCCTCGGCATCACTCTCACCGTGGGGCAGCGCACCGAGATCAACCTGAACGCCGTCCGGTGGCTCCAAGGGGTCGCCAACGCCCTCGAACGGGGCTTCGTCCTCACCATCGACTACGGCTACCTGGCCCCCGAACTCTACGGCCCCATGCGCCAGAACGGCACCCTCCTCTGCTACTACCGCCATACCATCGAAGAAAATCCCTACATTCGGGTCGGCCTCCAGGACATGACCACCCACGTGGACTTCACCACCCTGGCCGCGCGGGGGGAGGAACTGGGGCTCAGCAAGGTCTGGTACGGTGAGCAGTACCGCTTCCTGGTGGCCACCGGCATGATGGAAGAGATGATGGCCCTGGAGGCCGCCGCCAAGAGCGAGCAGGAGCGCCTTGTGATCCGTCTCTCCCTCAAGAAGCTCATCCTCCCCGAGGGTGGCATGGGGGACACCTTCAAGGTCCTCGTCCAGGCCAAGGGGATCGACAACCCGCAGCTTCTCTGCATGCGCGACTGGGGGAAGCTCTTTTGACAGGGATTCTCCCGATGATAGACTGTACCCGTGTGGGGAGGGGGAAACCGTGAGCGGGATCAGGGCACTGGTCTTTGACCTGGACGGCACCCTGTACGTGAGCGACGGGGTTGGACGCGAGATAAACGCCTCCGCCATGCGGTATCTGGCCACCCTCCGGGGAATATCCCCCGAGGAGGCGAAACTGCTCGTCCGGGAGACCAAGGAGAAGATCGCCGCCCTGACCGGTTGGACCGCTTCCCTGAGCCACGCTTGCCTGGAGCTTGGGGGGGATCTGCAGGAGCTCCACCGCCATTTTGCAGCAGAGATCGTGCCGGAGCCGTATCTCAGCCGGGACGAGAGGGTGGTGGAGCTGCTGCGGAGGCTTGGCGAGCGGTACGAGCTCCACATCTACACCAACAACAACCGCCCCCTCGCTTCACGGATCATGGGGGCCCTCGGCGTTGCCGGGTACTTCCGGCGGGTTTTCACCATCGAAGATTCCTGGCGCCCCAAGCCTGACCTGGAGGTGCTCAAGGAAATCTTCCGGGAGATCGGACAAGAGCCCCCCCAGTGTCTCTTCGTGGGAGACCGCTACGACATCGACCTGCGGCTGCCGCTTGAGCTCGGCTGCCGGGTCTTTCACACGCGGACCGTTGACGAACTGCTGACCATAGAAACCACCTTAGCGTAAGGAGCACCGATGAACGAACAGACCAAAGAGACCCTCGACGCCATCATGCGGGCCATGGAGATCGAAAAGGAGACCTTCGACTTCTACACCAAGGCCGAGCAGAAGACCTTCAATCCCGAGGGGAAGCGGATCTTCCGCTGGCTCGCCAAGACCGAGGAGCAGCACTACCTGAAGCTGAACGAGCTCTACCAGTCACTCCACGAGGGGGGGCGCTGGGTCTTCTACGGCGGCTCCACCATCGCCCTCGACCCGGCTGACTCCGGCGAGAAGCAGGTTGGATTTGACACCGACGACCTCCAGGCCCTGGAGATCGCCATGGAGATCGAGAAGAAGGGAATCGCCTACTTCGATGATCTCATGGCGAAGACCTCCGACGCCGACGGCAAGGGGATGCTCAAGGCCCTGCGGGATGAGGAGACCGAGCACCTGCGGGTGATCACCGAGAAGTACAACGAAATAAAGAAATAAAGCGGTAACCGGGGACCAGGGATCGGGAAAGGCGGAACAGTGACGGTTCGGATCGAAAAGGATACCATCGGCGAGGTGAAGGTACCGGCCGACGCTTACTACGGTGCCCAGACGGCCCGGGCCGTGGCGAACTTCCCCATTTCGGGGCTCCGGCCCCACCCGGCGCTGGTCCGGGCAACAGTCGTTGTCAAGAAGAGTGCGGCCCAGGCCAACATGGCCACGGGGAGGCTCGATGCCCGGCTCGGTGATGCCATCATCCGGGCCGCTGACGAGGCCCTTGCCGGCGCCTTCGACGCCCACTTCGTGGTTGACCCTTTCCAGGCCGGGGCAGGCACCTCCCACAACATGAACGTGAACGAGGTCCTCGCCAACCGGGCCAACGAACTGCTGGCGGGAGAGCGGGGCGCCTACGCGCCGGTCCACCCCAACGACCACGTGAACATGGCCCAGTCCACCAACGACGTCTTTCCCACGGCCATGCGGCTGGCGGCCCTGGCCCTCGTGGAGGATCTCCGGCCGGGACTGGAGGGGCTGGCGGCGGCCCTGCGGGGGAAGGGGCGGGAGTTCGACGCCATCCTCAAGAGCGGCCGGACCCACCTTCAGGACGCGGTGCCGATCCGGCTCGGCCAGGAGTTCGAGGCATGGGCCGTGGCGGTGGAGAAGAACCTGACGGGGATCGACGGTGCCCTGCCGGGGCTTCGGGAACTGGGCATCGGCGGCACCGCCGTCGGCACCGGCATGAACGCCGAGGCGGCCTATATCGACCTGATGGTGGCGGAGCTGGCCCGGGAGACCGGCTTTCCCCTCGTGCGAGGGGGGAACCTGGTGGAGCGGATGCAGAACATGGACCCCTTCGTGGCCCTCTCATCCGCCCTCAAGGGGCTTGCCGTGAACCTGGGCCGCATCGCCAACGACCTGCGGCTTCTCTCTTCCGGCCCCCGGACCGGGTTCGCCGAGATCGCGCTGCCCGCGATCCAGCCCGGCTCATCCATCATGCCGGGGAAGGTGAATCCGAGCATGGCCGAGGCAACCAACATGGTGGCCTTCCAGGTGATGGGGGCCGACACGGTCATCACCCTGGCGGCCCAGGCGGGTCAGCTGGAGCTGAACGTGATGATGCCGGTCATCGCCTTCAATCTCCTCTTCAGCCTGGAGATCCTGAAGAACACGGTGCCGAAGCTGGCCGATTCGTGCATCGCCGGCATCACCGCAGACCGGGAGCGCTGCCGCCGGTACCTGGACCAGTCGGTGGGGCTCGCCACGGTGCTGGCCCCCTACATCGGCTACTCCGCCGCGGCCGAAGTGGCCAAGGAGTCGACGGCCACGGGCCGGAGCATCCGGGAGATCGTGGAAGAGCGGCAGCTCCTGTCGGCCGGGAAGCTCGCGGAAATCCTCGACCCGTTCCCCCTCACGAGTCCCGGGGTTCCGGGAGGCAAGCATAACTGAGTAAGCAGCGCACACAACCCCAAGGAGGAGACAACGATGCTGGAAGACGTGAAGAAGGTTCTCGATACGGTGCGCCCCGCGCTCCAAGCGGACGGTGGCGACGTGGAACTGGTGGAAGTGACCGAGGACGGCGTGGTGAAGGTGAAGCTGGTGGGGGCCTGCGGCCACTGCCCCATGTCCACCATGACCCTCAAGATGGGGATCGAGCGGACCCTGAAGGAGAAGGTCCCCGGCGTTAAGGAAGTGATTTCCGTTCAATAACCCCGCAACGGACCGTTTTCAAGGAGGATGGTATGGGCTACAAGGTCAAAACGTTTGGCATGGAGATCCGTCCCCTCAAGACCATGCAGGAGCTTTCCTCTCTGGACGCCATGGTCAACGCATTCGTGGCCGGCAACGGCGTGAAGCGGATCATCTCCGTTTCCGACTCGCCGACCACCGACGACAAGGGTGAGACCATCGGCCTTGTCCGGGTGGTCGCCTACGAAGACTGAAAGACTGAAAACAGAATAGTGACGATGACTGCCGGGAGGCGCGGGGGAAGCTTCGCGCCTCTTCGGTTTCTCCCCTCCATCATCTCCCTTGCTCTCATCGCCCGCCTGCGCTACCCTTGATGCAGGAGCTCGGGCCATGTCCATCGTGCGGCGAAAAAAGATATTCGGCACCCACCGTGCCCCCCGCTTTCTCCGCGTCTTCCGGAGAAACGCCGAGGCATCCCATTCCCAGGGGAACCGGGTGAAGCTCTACGATTCGGGGGGTGAGTTCTTTCCGGCCATGCTGGAGGCCTTTGCCGAGGCCCGTCACCACATCCACGCCGAGTTCTACCTCATCCGCGACGACGCTACCGGCGCCGCATTCGCCGAGGCGCTCCTGGCCGCTTCCGCCCGCGGTGTCGACGTTTCCCTCATCTACGATTACATCGGCTGCTTCGATACCCCCTCCGCCTATTTCCGGCGCCTGGAGCGCGGAGGTGTCCGCTGTCTCGCCTTCAACCCTCCTCCCTTCAGGCGGGGGCTTGCCTGGTTCGACAAGCGGGATCATCGCAAGGTGGCGGTCATCGACGGCGAGACCGCCTTCACGGGGGGGGTCAACATCGGCGACGAGTATTCGGGTTTCGGGGTGAGCGCCGAACGGTGGCGGGATCTGGGGGTCCGGATCGATGGTCCGGCCGTCACCGTCCTCTCGCATCTTTTCCGGGAGTTCTGGCTGGAGGAGAAGGGGAGTCCATCCCTTGCCTGGTTTATGGAGCATGCCCCCCTGGCCGCCATGGGGGACGCCGAGGTGATGATCGTGAGCGACGGCCCCCACCATGCCCGCTCCTTCATCCACAACGCCTTCCGCATCGCCATGGCCGGCGCGGGTGAATCGATCCGGATCATGAACCCCTACTTCGTGCCGGGGCCCCGGGTGATCCGGTCGCTCTTGCGGGCCGTACGGCGGGGGGTGCGGGTGCAGCTGATCCTTCCCGCCAAGAGCGATGTTCCCATTGTCCGGCTTGTGAGCCGCGGCTACTACACGCCGCTCCTCAGGGCCGGCGTCGAGATCTACGAGCGCCAGGGGTCGGTTCTCCATGCCAAGGTGATGCTCATTGACGACACCTGGGGGGTGGTGGGCTCCGCAAACCTGGACCAGCGCAGTTTTCACCGCAACTACGAAGTCAACACCATCGTCGTGAGCCGCGAGTTCGGCAGCCAGGTGGCTGAGATGTTCACCGACGATCTCGGGGGGTCCCGTCGCGTCGTCCTGGCGGAGCACGAGCGCCGTGGCTGGGGCGTCCGCTTCATGGAGCGCCTCTGCAATTCAGTGAGCTGGTTTCTGTAGTTGTCTGAAGGTATTTGCATGGGGTAGGATACGTCGACTGATGCACGCGCCGGAAGGCGCATTCTTTTTGGGGGAAGTCATGGGGAAAAAAGCAGTCGTTCTCTACAGCGGAGGGCTCGATTCAACCACCTGTCTCGCCATTGCCCGGGCCGAAGGGTATGACCCCTACGCCATGAGTTTTTCCTACGGCCAGCGCCACAGCGTGGAGCTGGAGCTGGCCAGGCGGAACGCCCGCCCCATGGGGGCCGTAGACCATCTGGTGGTGGAGTTCGACTACCGCTTGGTAGGGGGGAGCGCCCTCACCGGCGACATTGCCGTCCCCAAGGAAGGGGTGGGGAGCGACATCCCGGTAACCTACGTGCCGGCCCGCAACACGGTCTTTCTCTCCTTTGCCTTGGGGTGGGCCGAGGTGCTCGGCGCCTTCGACATCTTCATCGGCGTCAATGCCCTGGACTACTCCGGCTACCCCGACTGCCGCCCCGAGTACATCGCCGCCTTCGAGGCCATGGCCAACCTGGCCACAAAGGCCGGGGTGGAAGGTGCCGGCCGGTTCACGATCCATACCCCCCTCATCAGCCTCACCAAGGCCGAGATCATCCGGAAGGGACTTTCCCTTGGCGTCGATTACGGCCGGACCCACTCCTGCTACGACCCCACCCCGGAGGGACTCTCCTGCGGACTCTGCGACTCCTGCCGCCTGCGGCTCAAGGGATTTGCGGAGGCGGGGGTGAATGATCCGGTTGCTTACGTGGCCGGCAAGAATTCTGACGTTTAGAATACCCAGAGGTTTTTCATGACCCCCATGCCCGACATGCAGAAATCCCCCGACACCCGGAAGATTCCCATCAACAAGGTGGGGGTTAAGGACATCTCCTACCCCATCGTGGTGATGGACAAGAACCGGAAGTTCCAGCAGACCGTGGCCCGGATCAACATGTACGTGGATCTCCCCCACCACTTCAAGGGGACCCACATGAGCCGGTTCATCGAGATTCTCAACGCCTACCGGGAGGATATCGCCCTGGACAAGATGGAGCCGATCCTCCAGAAGATGAAGGAGAAGCTGGGGGCCTCGTCGGCCCACCTGGAGATTGAGTTCCCCTATTTTATCGAAAAGCGGGCCCCGGTCTCCGGCGCCCGGAGCCTCATGGAGTACACCTGCACCTTCAGCGGCACCCTGGGTGAGGAGTTCGACTTCGTCCTGGGGGTCCAGATCCCGGTCACGTCCCTCTGCCCCTGCAGCAAGGAGCTCTCCCGCTACGGTGCCCACAACCAGCGGAGCCACATCACCGTCCGGCTCCGGTACACCGACTTCATCTGGATCGAGGATCTGGTGACGATGATCGAGGAGTGCGGGTCGAGCCCGGTCTGGTCGCTGCTCAAGCGGGTGGACGAGCAGTACGTCACCGAGCGGGCCTACGAGAACCCAAAGTTCGTGGAGGATATCGTCCGGGAGGTGACCGAGAAACTTCTGGCCCACGATGCCATCACCTGGTTTTCCGTGGAGGCGGAGAATTTCGAGTCGATCCACAAGCACTCTGCCTATGCCGCCATCGAGCGGGACAAGCGGGGGCGATGATGGGAATATCTGTCATCGTGCCGGGTGGTGATTGTTGAATCGATGTGGATAACTGTGTGGAAAAGGCCGGAAGGTGTGGATAAGGCTAGGGGTTGTCGTTGTCAAGACCTTATTTCGTGCGGGTTCGTACCATGAGGACCGCTCTCCTGGTTTTCGCCAAAAGGCCGGTTCCGGGGCGTGTAAAGACGAGATTAACCCCGCCGTTCACCCCCGAAGAGGCC
This sequence comes from Geobacter sp., assembly GCF_030834625.1. Classification (NCBI taxonomy): domain Bacteria; kingdom Pseudomonadati; phylum Thermodesulfobacteriota; class Desulfuromonadia; order Geobacterales; family Geobacteraceae; genus Geobacter; species Geobacter sp. Next base: position 96,293 of record NZ_JAUQXO010000022.1, on the reverse strand, counting down.
GCCGAGCTCTATCGCCGCATGCTCCTGGATACTCTCGTTAAAACCGGCATATTGGCGGGGTTGGACCGCATCATCTTTTATGAACAAGGGGATGGGGCGCCTGAGTTCTTTGCGGAAATGGTGGGGGAGGTGAAGTGTCATCCACAGGAGGGAGAAGGGCTGGGGGCGCGGCTGGCGGCGGCCTTCGACCGGACCTTCGGCCTGGGGTACGACGCTGCGGCGGTCATCGGCACCGATTCGCCCCATCTGCCGGCGGCCTTCATCGACCGGGCCTATGGTCTGCTGAGAGATCCGCGGGTGGATGCCGTCTTTGGTCCGACGGAGGATGGCGGCTACTACCTCCTGGCCATGAAGCGATTCCATCCCGAGCTCTTCACAGGCATCCCCTGGTCAACGGGGAAAGTGCTGGAGCGGTCCCTGTCCCGGGCCGCAGCGGCCGGGATCGCCACTGCGCTCCTGCCGGTCTGGCACGACGTGGACACGGCCGCCGACCTCCTCCGGCCGGAACTCGTGGACCCCGCCAATGGCGCGCCGCTTACGCGGGAGTTCATTTTACGACATCCACCTCGTAGCCCTGCCGCCCCAGGTGGTTGATGATCTCCTGGATGTGCTCGTATCCCCGGGTCTCCAGCTCCAGGAGGACCTCGGTCTTGCCGAGGGGGAGGTCCATGGAGCGGCGCTCGTGGTTGATGAGGAAGATGTTGGCCCGGACGGCGGCGACCCCCGCAGCCAGGTTTGCCAGGGAGCCGGGGACGTCGTCCAGCACCACCTGCAGCTTCAGGTAGCGCCCCGCCGCCACAAGGCCCCGCTCCACCACGGTGGAGATGGTCTTCACGTCGATGTTCCCGCCGGATAATACGCAGACCGTCTTTCCCGGCAGCTTTCCCGCCTTGCCGTTCAGCAGGGCCGCCAGGGTCACGGCCCCCGCCCCCTCCACCAGAAGCTTCGTCCGCTCCAGGAGCCCCACGATGGCCAAGGCGATCTCCTCCTCCTCCACCAGAATCACGTCGTCCACCAAATCCCGCACGATGGGGAAGGTGTTCCGTCCCACTTTCTTTACGGCGATGCCGTCGGCAAGGGTTACCGTGAGGGGCGCCTCCATGATCTTCCCCTTCTTGAGGGAGTAGTGCATGGAGGGGGCTGCCCTGGATTCGATGCCGATGATCCGCACGTGGGGGTGGGTCTCCTTCACCGCCGTGGCGATGCCGGCGATGAGACCGCCGCCACCGATGGGGACTAGGATGGCCGAGACGTCGGGGAGTTCCTCCAGAATCTCCAGGCCGATGGTCCCCTGGCCGGCCATGACCAGGTGGTCGTCGAAGGGGTGGACGAAGAGGGCGCCGCTCTCCTTCTGGGCCTGGACGGCGGCAGCGTAGGCCTCGTCGAAGTTTCTGCCGGTGAGGACCACCTCGGCGCCGTACTCCCTGGTGGCCTGCACTTTCTGGGGCGGCGTGCTCTCGGGCATGAAGACGGTGGCCTTCACCCCCAGGAGGTCGGCGGAAAAGGCGACCCCCTGGGCGTGGTTTCCGGCAGAGGCGGTGATGACCCCTTTTGCCAGGGCCTCCCGGGGCTGGGACGTCATGAAGTTGAGTGCCCCCCGGATCTTGAAGGCACCGGTCCGCTGGAGGTTCTCGCATTTGAAGAGAAGGGGGAAGCCGAACCGCTCGCTGAAGTGGTGGGAGTGGATCAGTTCGGTGCGCCGGACCCGCTTTTTGAGGCGGTCGGCCGCTTCCTGGATCAGGGTGTAGGGGAGCATCGGTTCTCCGGTTGGTCGGATGATCTAGTGGTCATGGCTGCAGCCGCCGTGGCCATGGTCGTGCCCGTGGTGGTCGTGTCCGTGCCCATGGCCGTGGCCATGATGGTGGTCGTGGTGCTGGCCGTGGCGGGGGCGGTGGCGCAGCTCCTTGATGACCGGTGGCGCCTCCACGCACCGGGTGCACTCGGCCTGGAGGGTGGTGTGGGAGATGTGGTAGCGCTCGAAGAGAAGCTCCTCGATCTGCCGGAGCACCTCCGCCTGCCGCTCTTTGTGGTCGGGTTTCACGTCCACGTGGGCCGACAGGGCCAGGATGTGGGAGCAGATGGTCCAGATGTTCAGGTGGTGGACGGTGTTCACCCCTTCCACCTCCTGAATAGCGTCGGCCACCGATCGGGTGCTCATCCCCCGGGGAACCCCCTCCATCAGGATGTGGGACGACTCCCGGATCACCCGCCACGATCCCCAGAAGATGACGCAGCCGATCCCCACGGAGATGAGGGCGTCCAGAAGGTACCAGTTGGTGTAGTACATGATGACGCCACCGATGATGACCCCTACAGAGGCGGCCGCGTCGCCGATCACATGGAGAAAGGCGCTGTGGACGTTCAGGTCGTCGTGGGAGTGGCTGTGGAGCGCCGAGGCGGCGATGAGGTTCATGACGAGGCCCACTGTAGCGATGGCCAGCATCGGGAGGCTTTTGACCTCAACCGGATGGCGCAGCCTCTCCCAGGCTTCGTAGAAGATGCCGATGGCCATGAGAAAGACCGTGGCGCCGTTGATGAAGGAGGCGAAGACTTCTGTCCGATGCCAGCCGAAGGTGCGGGTGTCGGAGGCGGGGTAGGCGGCGAGCTTGATGGCCGCCAGCGAGAGAACCAGGGCGAAGAGATCGAGAAAGACATGGGCCGCGTCCGACAGGAGGGCCAGGGAGTTGGTCCAGATCCCCCCCGCGACCTCGGCCACCAGGGTCAGGGCTGTCAGGGCGATGGCATACTTGAAGCGTCCGGTGATGCTTTGGTCTAGGTGCGTTTCGGCATGCATAGTCAGTCCGTCTCCCTTCCCGGCAGGGGTTCACTGTACCAGATGCCCCTTTGGCCGGTCAAACGGAAAGAACCGCTCCCCCCTTGCATTTCCGAAGTGTTGCTGATATCGTAGCGCGACCGTTTTTGGAGGTTTCTAATATGGAAGCGACTCATCACAGGCTCATTATTCTCGGCTCCGGCCCCGCCGGTTATACCGCCGCCGTCTACGCCGCCCGGGCCAACCTGAGCCCAACCCTCATCACCGGCCTTCAGCAGGGTGGACAGCTCATGACCACGACCGAGGTGGACAACTGGCCCGGCGACCCGGACGGGGTCCAGGGGCCCGAACTCATGGAACGGATGCGCCGTCACGCCGAGCGCTTCGACGCCACCATGATCTCTGACCACATCAACAAGGCCGATCTCCGGGAGCGACCCTTCCGCCTGGAGGGGGACAGCGGCGTATACACCTGCGATGCCCTCATCATCGCCACCGGCGCCTCTGCCCGGTACCTGGGGCTTCCGTCAGAGGAGGCCTTCAAGGGGAAAGGGGTCTCCGCCTGCGCCACCTGCGACGGCTTCTTCTACCGGGGAAAGGCCGTGGCGGTCATTGGCGGCGGCAACACCGCCGTGGAGGAGGCCCTCTACCTCTCCAACATCGCCAGCCACGTTACTCTCGTTCACCGGCGCGACAAGCTCCGCTCCGAGAAGATCCTGGCCGACAAACTCATCGCCAAAACCCGCGGCGGCAATGTCACCATCGAGTGGAACCACGTCCTGGACGAGGTTCTGGGGGACGAGTCAGGGGTCACCGGCATCCGTATCCGCCACACCAGCGGCTCCACCAAGGATCTTCAGGCCCATGGCTGCTTCATTGCCATCGGCCACACTCCCAACACGCTCCTCTTCGAGGGGCAGCTGGAGATGGACGGAGGCTACATCCGCACCCAGTGCGGCAGCGAGGGGAACTTTACCGCCACCAGCATCCCCGGCGTCTTTGCCGCCGGCGACGTCCAGGACCAGCACTACCGCCAGGCCATCACCTCCGCCGGTACCGGCTGCATGGCCGCCCTGGACGCCGAGCGTTACCTGGACATGCAGAAGTAGCCCATGCTCGCCAAGGCCCTTTCCAGCGCTCTCCTGGGTATTGACGCGGTCATCGTCGACGTGGAGGTGGACATTGCCCAAGGGCTTCCCCAGTTCGCCACCGTCGGCCTCCCTGACGGCGCCGTCAAAGAGAGCAAGGACCGGGTCAAGTCAGCCCTGAAAAACGCCGGTTACGATTTCCCCGCCCGCAAGATCACCGTAAATCTGGCCCCGGCCGACCTGAAGAAAGAGGGGGCCGCCTTCGACCTCCCCATTTCCATCGGCATCCTGGCTGCCACCGGCGTGGTCAAGGGTGAGCGGCTCAAGGAGTACCTTCTCCTCGGCGAACTGTCACTGGACGGCAGCGTAAAGCCGGTTCGCGGCTGCCTACCCGTGGCTGTTGCGGCACGGGCCGCGGGTCTTGCCGGCATCATCGTACCCCAGGAGAACGCACCCGAGGGGGCGGTGGTCGAGGGAGTCAACGTTATCGGCGTTACGGAGCTTGCCGAAGTGGTTGAGTTCCTGAACGGCGAGCGGGAGATCACACCCCACCGGGTCGACGTGGAAGCGTTCTTCGAGCGGAGTTGTGAAACCGGTGACGACTTCGCCGAGGTGAAGGGGCAGGAGCACGCAAAGCGGGCACTGGAGGTGGCTGCGGCGGGATCCCACAACATCATCATGATCGGTCCTCCGGGCTCCGGCAAGACTATGCTTTCCCGCCGGATTCCAACCATCCTCCCCCGGATGTCCTTCGAAGAGGCTATCGAGACCACCAAGGTTTACAGCGTTATGGGGCTTCTGGACCGGGATAACGCTCTCGTGGCGCACCGGCCGTTTCGCAGCCCACATCACACAATCTCGGACATCGGATTGATAGGAGGAGGGAACACGCCCCGCCCTGGCGAGGTTTCCATGGCCCATCACGGAGTTTTGTTCCTGGACGAGCTCCCCGAGTTCAAGAAGCACGTCCTCGAAGTTCTCCGCCAGCCCCTGGAGGACGGGCGGGTTTCCATCTCCCGCGCCCTCATGTCCCTCACCTATCCGTCGCGCTTCATGCTTGTGGCGGCCATGAACCCCTGTGGATGCGCCCCCTTTTTACTACTGCCATTATCCGTAGGGGGTAAGTTGCCAAAAAACTCTTTTAAATCAAATGCAAAAACAAACCGGATAGCCTGTGTTTTTCCGTCAACACCATCCTTTTCTCGGTCAACTTCAACACGGTCAAGCAACACTCGGACAATCCGCCGGCGTTCTTCTTCTGTAAGCCCAATCCATTCCGCTGCCAAACTTTGCGCTTGAGCGACTACATGCAGTCTACCAACCTCAGTCTGTCGTAACCTCACCAAATCCAGTTCAAGTTTTTCAATTTCAGCTATTATCTGTTCTTTCCGTTCTTCAAGTGGAACATGCCTCTCTGCAAAGACTTCCTTCGTAACCAACTTGTCTGTGAATAGCTCAAACAGGGAATCAATTCGATTTTGGTTTTTGGTTTTTTCAGTTTTTTGAACTTTCAGTTCATCAGTTTTCTGAATGAGTAGTGCATCATTGTCGTTTTCGGGTTTCAAATCTTCGGGATTCACGACAATGTTATGGAGAACCGGCAGGAACTTTTCCACCAAGATATCTTCGTTAATCTTGTTTTTGCATTCCGTGCAATTGTAGCGTGGGATTGTCATCCCTTTATATGGTGCTACATAGAGTTTCTTGCCACATTCACACTTCAATACCCCGGAAAACAGATAACGACCTTCTTTTGGTACCCCCGCAGAATACATCTGAGGGCGGGTCGCCAGCATGTGCTGAACCGTGTCCCATGTTTCCTGGGATAATATCGGTTCAACTTCCATTGGAATCCACTCGGATTTATCCTTTAACTCCCACGACTTTTTGTTGCCTTTTGACTTTGTATAATTCCGTTGGTAGATGCCAGTGTAAATTGGATTAACCAAGAGTCTTTTCATGCTTTTTGGTGACCACGGGGATTTGGCAGCATAATATCCCGCGTCATTCAATATCGTGATAACCCGCTTGATTTTCCCGTGTTCGATGAACAAATCATACGCCTTACGGACTATCGTCGCTTTATCTTGGTCGATGACCAAGTTGTATTTATCTGTCCATGTATAACCAAATGGTTGCTGACCCGAAATTTTTCGACCTTCCATCGCTCGCGTGAGCATACCGGCTATTACCCTTGCAGAATCCTGCTCGCGCTCGAACTGTGCCATAGCGCCGGATAGTGCGAAGAACATTCTTCCGGCGGCCGTGTTCGTATCTATTTGTCCGTCGATTGAATGAAGAATTGCCCCGTGCATACGGAAATGGCTGTCGAATTCCAGAAGTTCCCGTAAATTTCGAGCCAGTCTCGACATAGATGAAAAGACCAACGCTTTAATGACACCTGACTCCACATCAGCAAACATGCGCTTACATTCCGGGTTATTCATGACACTTTTTCCCGAAATGCCCGCCAAATCATACGTCTTCACAACTTTATATTTGTGTTGTTTACAAAATTCCTTGGCCCTTAATTCGTGAATTTCCGGCGAGTCAGAATTCTTCTGGTCATCTGTTGATACGCGAATCCAAATTCCAACATTCATTGCTGACCGCCCATTGATGCAATAACCACAAGTTGCCCTACTTGGGTCGCCAATGCCGTAACGTCATCGTTTTTTCGATATGAATCATACGCCACACCAATAATTCCAGAAATCCCGACTGGTGACAGTTTTGCTCCGGTCTTTTCAATTTCCGTCATGACCGCCTGGATGACCGTATTTAAGGCTATCTTGTTTAGCGTCCAGTCTCCGTCAGCAAGACGCATTTGACCTTTCCCGCATAGAATCCAGTTTGCGTCATACCCAAGTTCAATTAGCGCCTGAATGACTTTGGGTGCTGGAAGTGCTTTTGCGGATTCGTATTCGGCCCAAGTCGGTGCCTTGCAATTTGCAAGATTTGCCATCTCCGCCTGGGTCAATTTATTCCCCAAACCATCCTTCAATCCAATTTCCCTATTGGTTGCCCGAACAAAAACATCATTTCTTATCTGAAGCAATCTATCCGCAACACCCTGAAATTCTGGGTTTTTCTCCTTAATCTTACTTTTTGGTTCCACGGACAAACCTCCCTATTTGACTTTTTGCTTGACAATTTGACGATTTCTGTTATTATTTGAACATATTTGATGTTTACAGTAATTATATCAAAAAGGCGACGAAATAGCAATGGGTGAAGCGATTAAAAATAACAGGAAGGCGCATGTGACGTATGACGTGACTTTCAGTTACGCCACATGCCCGCCTGAAATCGCTAACCAAAAGGTCAGTAACATATTGGCAATCTTGCGGTCCGCACACGCAAGGCAAGGGGCATAGCCTATGGCTTAATACAATAAACTTATCGGACACGAAGCATATATTCGGGCCTTTCTGGAATTTTTCCGGGGAGGCTCTCTCACTCATCCAACAAAAATTAAGGGGATATTTTATGACCAAGAAAGAAATGATTCAACTGGAACAGACACTTTACACAATGGAATGCGTCTTTGAACAGATGGTAATTGAATTCGGCAAGACCCATGCGCCGAAGTTGCCCATCTCGGTCCGCTCCAGATTAATGAAGGTTGCCACTATAGCATGGGCAACAGAAGAACTTCACCGGGCGGTGCAACGGTTCCACGGCGATAAGTACGAATTGGCAAAACCGGTAGAAGACCTGAACAATGCAAACCGTATCCTTTACATCCAGGCCACGAAAGGTTTTACCGACAAAATTCCGTCAATACCGCTGATTATGTCCCGACATAACGAATAAACCGGTCCCAATTCCGGTCGCAACGAGCCTTCCTGGAAATTAATCAGGGAGGCTCTCTCACTCACACACAAATAATATAAAAGGGGAAAATTATGATGGATTTTGGCAAAAGGAAGATTTGGAAAGAAAAAAGTACACCAGTGTTTACGTTCGATTTAATTAGAAATAACGGAACAATTTATAAAATGGTGCGTTTTTATGATGACAAAAAATCCGGCAAGAAATACGTCGTCAAGGTCAAAAATGAAGACCATTGGGACGTGCATGTATCAACGCATAACTTTACTGAAAAGAACTTCGCTTGGTTTAGTAAAGAAAGTGAATCTTCGTTGTCTCTGTATTTTCTTATGACGACGGTGTGTTTGTCTGAGCGTGTACCTTCGCACTACGAATTGATTGAAGGGAGGCAGCACGCATGAAACCAAAGAAAATTACGTCCTCCCAAAAAACCGAATTTCTCCGCAATACCGTTGATAGTCTGATTGAAGAATTCACGTTCCTTAAATCGTTCACGTATCCCGGCGATATAGAATGTTGCATTTTCCGCATGTCCATTTATATCGAATGGCTGAGAGGTACTGTCAAAGACAATGCCATTCCAGCCAACACCGATAACGGATAGGGACATGGCAAAGAAAACGACATCAGGATGGACACAACTTGACCTTCAACTCATTCAACCGACTCTTAACGAAAACGTGGACACGGAGAGACACATGCAAGACATAGAAATCAGTAATATCATAATCGGGGAAAAGCACAGGTCGGTAGGCGATATTGATAGCCTCTGCCGGTCTATTGAAAAAGTTGGTTTAATAAATCCGATAGTCGTTACACCGGATATGAAACTTGTGGCCGGCGCACGACGGATTGCTTCATTCCTTCGCCTTGAACGCAACACTATTCCAGCAATAATTAAAGAATATTCCGAGCTTCAAGAACAGATTGCACGCATTGATGACAATCTGGAACGGTCGGAACTGAGCATGCTACATAAGGTAAAGGCTTTGGCGGAACAGCAGATGTTGTATGAACTGCTTTACCCGGAATCCACGAAAAAGGCAAAAGCCAAAGCCAACCTTCAAGCAAAGAAGGAACTCGAAAGCGAAATAAATTCGGTTCCGATGATTCCGGCATTTACCGCAAAGGTTTCGGATGTAATTGGGAAAGGCCAGAAGACGATTCAGAATATGATTGCTGCCGGCAAGGGATTGCCAGATGAAATAAGCGAAAAACTTGTTGGCCTGCCCATCGAAAACAACCTCGGCGACCTTCGGCAACTTGCCAAAATGAAGGACAGCTACAAACTGCCTTGTGTCGAAATGTTGAAAAATCGGGTTATTTCTTCAATCAAAGAATACAGGTACATTGTCTGTAACAGGTTAAGACATAGTTTGCCAGAAGACTGGGAACCGAAGGAGGGCGAAGATTTCCAGTTTACTGCTTCCCTTTCTCTCGGTCGGTATGAAGACGAAATCCGGTTTGTAACCGATGGTACGGTTCAGCTTATCCTTACTGACCCACCTTACGGACAAGGGATAACAGAGTCTGGTGGAAAAGAGTGGGACTGTAAGGAACCAGAAAAACGGTTCGACGTATCGGCGTTTATGTGTGAAGTCGAACGGGTTCTGGATATAAACGGGCAGGCATTGATTTTTTGCACTGATGAACTTCTGCCGGATTATCTTTCCAATCTTAATGGGCTGAAACTGAAGCAGATTTTGCATTGGCATAAGGTAAATCGGCGATACAAACCAAACACTGGTCAGTATCTGGAAACGGTCGAATATATTTTGTGGCTTGTCCGACCGAACAGTCACTGCAACACTTTCAATACAACCTTTATCGACAGAGAACTTTGCGGAAACACAATGACCGGGCTATTTCAGTCAGGTCTGACCGCTGGTGGTGAAAGGTTGACTGATGACGAAGGGAAGACACTGCATCGGTGCCAAAAGCCATACAACCTTATCAAAAGCCTACTCCTTACACATTCAAATAGAGGCGACCGGGTCATTGACCCGTTTTCTGGAACCGGCACAACAGCGGAGGTATGTGCCAAATACGAGCGGAAATTCTGGGGTTCGGAGATGGACCCGGTATTTCACAGAAAGGCAAACATGCGGATTGCCCTTGCTTTGGGAATGACTCCGCTTGAAGATTTAACCGAAGAAGATTTTCTGGAATACGAAGAAACTGTCGTCCGGGAAGAACCAACCCCGGAAATCGAAGCCATGTACCTTGAAGGCACGTCCAGGTTGCTTTACCAAATGGAAGCAATGGCAATGTGAAGATTTGTTGTTGAATCCCGTATTCTTGTCGATGCCGGGGTATAGGTTTTTGGATGTAAACGAGCCACCGGAATTGACCTGGTGGCTCTTCGATTTTTATGGCCGAACAGGTATGCCATAGCGACGTTCAGGATTGCAGATGATATATCGGTGTGGCTCTTGACGTTAAAATCCGTCAGACGTGAAGTCTGGTGTGTTCTGACGGTTGTATCTTGCCGTTGGTGTGAATAGCGGTGTAGACCTGAAATATCGACGGAGGAAGTGAATAGCGACGTGTTTATTGAATTCCGCCGGAAAATAGCGGTGTAGAATGCAATAGCGACGTGAGGTTCAATAGCGGTGCTGTTTCTTGAAGTTGAAGTTTCTTGCCCTTCCCGTATCTGTCAGCGATGCCGAGGACTTTGAGAAATAGCTTTCAGCACAAATAAAAAGGCTGCCCCCCGTAAGAGGGACAGCCTTTTAGTAAGCCGTGGACCGGAACTTTCACGTGCGTTAGCCGTGCTTAAGTCTTCCAGTCGCCTTCAAAGAAAGTGTATTGAACCTTGCCCTAATTGTCAACGAAATACTTTTGACCGGAAGTTTGCGGAAATCTTCGTGCTGACGAAAATATGTTCCAACCTTAAATATAATCAGCTACTGTTGCAAGAAAATAATCGAAGGAACGGCGACTTGAGATGAATTTTAATGAACTGGAAAAATATATATCGGCAGACAGGCTTGCTACATACACAACCCTCCTGGGTTGTAGTGATATTGATAAGGCCATTGGGGCGTATTATTGGAACAAAGCTCTCGGCGGTGCCGTATATTCTTTTCTGCAGTGTCTTGAAGTCTCGCTACGGAATTCATTACACATTACGGGTAAAGCCAAATTTAGCAGAGAAACATGGTATGAGCATGTTTGCACTAAAGCAGGAGATAACGTAAGAAAGAGACAAATAAAAAGCGGAAGAACACCAGCACCCACCGATAATGAAATTAAAATTACATCCGCTGTAAGCCAACTACGGAAACAGCGGAAAGTGGTTTCCGCTTCTAACGTAATAGCTTCTTTAATGCTTGGATTCTGGGTAAACCTTTTCAAAAACGACTATTCATCAGCCAACAAAACCCTCCTATGGCCCGAATCACTTCCAAAGGTTTTCCCAAACGCACCGAAGGCAAAACAGTTGTCGGATTTTTATAACGAACTGGCAGAAATCAACTTGTTAAGAAATCGCTTCTCACACCATGAACCACTTTGGAAGTCCGGCACAGTATCAACTGTCGAGGATGCAATAGCGTTCATGGACGACGAAATATCGAAGATAGTGGATTACGTGCGCTATATCAACGTAGACCGGGCAAATATGCTGTTAAAATCACCAGCCTATAAGGAATTTAAGGGGCTGAACAAGCGTGATTGCTTTGACATATTCATAGGGGATACCCGGAAAATACTTACCGTCCAAAAGTTTAAGTCCAATATCAATCTTTACTTGAAGCAGGTTTCCAATAACCACAAGATTGTATTCGTGAAACAACGCCCTGATTCATTAGTAAGAGTTATCAGCTACTAAATGATAGTAGTTTGGTCAGAGCCGGTATAAATGGACCAAAAACGGTAATGTGGTCAGAAGCCACCGCCATAAATTCCTGGTAGCATGACATGAATCCACTTGTTCCCTGATTTTGTCGCATTGCTTCAACGGTCGCAATCAGGGATTCCCGGTCTTTTGCATTTTCAATCTGCTCTTCAATCAGTTTCAATAACCCATCGAAAAGTTCCGCAGAATTGGTATTGACTACATTGGTGGATGAATCAGTAGAATGGATATTTACACGGGCATTGTCCCCGTGAAGATTAAATATCTGATGGGGGACAACTTGTGGATGCGCTTGTGGAGCATCTACTCCCCTCCGGTATTTAATTTGGTAATGAGCGTCTATACCACCAAATCCTGCATGGTAACCTGGGTCAACGACTTCAAATACCTCTTTTACTTTACTTGGTAATATCCTGACTATTTTATCTCCGGTTTCAATCGGAATGGAAATGTCAGTAACAAGAATTATGTTCTTTTGAACCGACGCTTTGACATTTTGATGCTCCGTGCCATTTTTATTAATGATTGACACCGAGTCGGTCATAAATTCTTTAAACATACTGCCTCCGTGGGCATTTTTGGATTCTTTCCGTTGAATTTCCTTCTGTGCTGCCAACACGACGCCTTTCACTGTTTGCACGCAATGAAGGCTGGGTCCATAAGTGCCCATATCATAATTCAGGGTGTGATAGATAGTGCCGGTATACTGGTTCTTATCCCCCAGGAAATCCTTTATAAGCGAAATTACTTCCATTGCTTTCTGTTTGAAATACACCTCGTCTTCCAACTGAAGATGCAAAGTGCTTCCTTTGACAAATCTCCCGGAGATTGCCTCGAAAACATCCACATATTCCAGCAATTCATCACTTACCAATTGTGGCTGTTGAGACAATTGATGCTGTCGGTCAGCAATAGCCAACCCCAGAATACTTACCAACTGGTTAAGGGATGAAGCCTGAAGGTCTCTGGAAAGTCCGACAGTATTGATATTTTGCTGATACGCCATAAACTCCTGGCGGAATTCGGCATTAAAAACCAGGGCAGGAAGTACCTTGTTTGCCCAGGTAATGCACTCCTGCTGGGTTTTAAATCCCGAAGTGAGTTCAGGAACCGAAGCTAATTCCTGTAATTTTCTTAAAACATCATCCGCCATGCGTCCCCCACAGAAAATAAATCACATATTAATCCCAAAAAGTCATTCTGGAATTAGTAAACCAACCGATTGAAATATTGCAGCAACAGACGCAGCTATGGCGGCATATTTGTTCCATCTTGCCTGTTCTTTACCAGTCTTGATTACATCGTATGGCTCATTATTAGAGTCTTCATCTGTAATCATAAAGTCACCTTCAACACCTTCTTCTGCGGGTTTAACTGTGACAACAGATGCCTTATACCAGAGGAATGCTGCAACCATTGCTGCAATTGCAGAAATGGCATTAATAGCAATTTTGAAGCATTTCATTTTTGCCTTTCCCTTTAATTTTTTACCCGCTCCAAATCCTCAAGCAAGGCTTTATGGAACATATCCGGGGCTTCAATCTGTGGCGCATGCCCATAACCGGGGAATTCGACTAAACGGCCTTGCGGAATAGTCTTGATGACTTCCTTTCCCAGCACTTTATAACGACCAATTTTTGCTTTAACTTCCGGTGAAGCGATATCACTGCCGATAGCGGTAGTATCAGCATCTCCAAGCATTAGGGTAGTAGGCACTTTTAGTAGTGGGAATTCATACACAACCGGCTGAGTAAAAATCATATCGTAGATAAGCGCTGAGTTCCAGGCAACCAATTTATGACCAGGACCCTGATTGAGTCCAGTCAGCATATCCACCCAACGCTCATATTCTGGTTTCCAGCGTCCGCCGTAGTAGACGGATTTCTCGTACTGGCGCACTCCATCAGCCGAAAGTTTCTGTTCCCGTTCATACCATTGGTCAACTGTACGACCAGGTACGCCCAACGCCTTCCAGTCTTCCAACCCGATTGGGTTGACCATTACCAGCTTCTCAACCGCTTCTGGATACATCAAGGCAAAGCGGGTCGCCAGCATTCCCCCGGTTGAGTGCCCGATTACTACGGAACGGGAGACTCCCAACTTCTTCAACAACGCCATAGTATTGAAAGCAAGCTGTTGGAAGCTGTATTGATAATTCGCTGGCTTGGTGGAAGTACAGAAACCAATCTGGTCAGGTGCAATTACCCGGAATCCAGCGTCGGCCAGAACGGAAATCGTGGCTTCCCAAGATGCACCACAAAAGTTCTTTCCGTGCATTACCACAACGGTACGTCCGTTGGGCTTTCCTTTGGCGGGAACATCCATGTAACCCATCTGGAGTTCTTGGCCTTGTGAGGCAAATTTGAAATGCCCTACAGGGTAGGGATACTGGAACCCTTCAAGTTCAACACCATAAACCTTGGCAGTACCTTCTGCGCTGGCAATGCCGGCAACAGAAAGTAATTGAACCGCCAAGAACGCAAAAAACAAAAATCGCATACAAGCTCCTTGTATAATTAGTTATGCTTCTGCCGGAACAAGCTTGTTCAACCTTGAATATTTAATTGCAAGCAGAGTCCAGGTAATGTTTCCGGCAGCAAGAAAAATTCCGCCGGCGAATGAGGCCCACTGCCCCAAAGTCGGGTAATAATACAGGTTCCACAGTCCCCATACCGAGAAGAACGCCGATACGGACCAGTAAACGCCTTCAACCCGCTTGTCTTGAATAATCTTATAGACGTTGAGCCAGCACATTACGCTTCCGACCAGCTCAAATATCCCATTAATTACATCTGGTGCTTGCATCAGAATTTCCCCTAAACGAAAAATTAAGTCCCAGTTGTAAAGCATTTCAGCGGAAAAATGCAATCAATCCAGAACGCTGGGCAATAAAAAACCCCCACCAAAGTCCACGCTAATTGGCAAAGCCCGAAGGCATGCTGCGTGAACCGGTGAGGGTCTCTTTTTAACGATGCAGGTGGTTAGCGTAGTAAATCTACGATAAACCCGAATTCCCGGTCAAAGACATTGAGTAGATTCTCGTAATCGCCAATTTTCATTTGTTCGATAATTTCATCAGTATTTCTTCTTCCCAATTGACCAGCTAAATCCTGTGCAATTGCCATGAGGCAATAAGCGTTTCCCATTGGGCTTTTGAGGTCGATGGTGCGTTTTGAACGTTTAATTTCCGACTGTGAGTTAATGATTGACATGAGTAATCCTCCCAAGATTTTGGTTGAGCGTAGTTAGAAATGGGTAAATTCCGATGGATTTAACGGATTAGCAAAGAGCTTCCGTATAAAATGTTCCGCCTATGTCGTTTGCCCACGCATTTAATTTTGCCAAAAAGGATTCTTTGCAAATTCCTTGTTTCATTACATCGCCAGATTTATCAGAAAGTTCGAAGTAAATTTCCGTCTCAAATTCATCTTCAAAATCCGCAGCTGTCAGATTTGCTTTACGTGAGTCGCAGAACTTGAAATAATTGGTAGCAGTAATGTCTTTAATCATTGAGTTTTCTCCTTTAATTGTTTGAGTTTTGGATTTTTGAATGAAATGTTCCAGACACAAAAAAGCTGATGCTAATCGCCTATAACGATTATTTTGCATCAGCCCTTGTGTCCGTATATTCAGTTGTGGTGAGGCTGTTACATTGTTAACTGCGCAATTACGATAATCTTTATCAGCCTTCCTTTTTACTTACACATTCAGTTTCGATAATTCTCCTTTCATTTGAGTTTTAATTTTATGTAGCAATAAAAAAACACAGAGCAGGTTGCTTTGTGTTTGGAATGGTTGAGCCAGATAACAATACAGACCATTTGAAAAGTCGAGTAATGCAGAAACAGGCGCAGAAATAGGTAATTAATGGTTGGAAGAAACGCAGGAAAGGGCGTCTGGGCAATTTAAGTTGGTCTCAATGGAGTGGAATTACTCATCATGTAACTCTGTAAAATGAAAGAGTCAAGCAGATGTTTTATCCATTTAATCAGTCAGTTCACAGATTTTGGCCCACTTTTTTAATGCTATTTTTGATTTGTCAGGATTTTTCGGGATAATCAGTAAAGTTAAGAAAAGTTTTAGCGAGGAAGAATTGCGTTCAGTATGAGGTGTCCATCATAGCCCGGAACCGGGAAGAAATTTCCGATTTGTTGAACGCCGTATAGGATGGCTGAAGAAAGGAAGGCAGTTGCGATTGTAGTTTGAATACTGGCATTACCTAAAATGACGGTAGTTAGAAGAAAGCGGAGTTTGTGGGTTTGAACCACTTCCGCCAGTGTTTCTGGTGGCAGCAGACTTAATCCAATAAGACCGACCAGGATACAAATAACGCTTCCGATGATTATTCCTGCAGAAGCAAATAGCACTACCCGTTGCTTTGACGGATTTTCAATTGTCAATTTGGTTCCGCCAGCAATAGGAAGAAGCGGATAAATTATGAATTTACCCAAAACGAAAGATGTTCCGATATCGATGCCGATTTGAATATACTCTACGTTACCGCCGGAAAATATAGCATGCCCCAACTCATGAACAATGGTAATCAGGAAACCAAGCGCCCAGATAGTAAAGAAGAACAGAAACAGCCCGGTCATATTTCCTGCATACAGATACTATGGAGTTCTTCTTGTGGCAGACAAAGGTAATCCACAGTCTGGCGTTTGTAAGCGTGATTGAAAATCCTTGCAAGTTGACCAAGGTCAGCTTTGAATGTAGTCCGATAGATATACCCATATGTTTTTCGGAGGCTATGACTTCCAAAATTTCCGGTGAGGTTCGCATCAGCACACCAGGTCTTTACCAAGCGATGAAGAGTACTGGCCCCAAGCGGTTGACCTGCAAGTTTTTTTGATTGAAATAAGAAGTCGCTGTCCTCAACCACGGACATCGCAGAAAGTAGTTTGTCAATCGTCTCCTTTATAGATTTGTTCACGGTAACGGATTTTCCGTTGATTTCAAATGAGTCGCCAGGACGAAGGTTCCGCACCACTCCCACCCGAACATGCAGTAAAGCGGACGGACTGAGAGCCGAATTAACGCCGAGAGAAAACAAGGCAAGGTCACGGACATTATTCCGCAACAGAACCTTGACCCGGTTCACATCCTCAATGCACCGGATGGGTTGCACTTTAATCCGGTCGCCTATTTTTGGATGATTACGAACTTTGTCCATTCCATTCTCCAAGAGCAATAACTTTTCCCTTTGTTGCTTTAATGTACTGCTCTAACTGCACCGCCGACACCAAGACGGAATCCGGCACGGTACGGCCCAGTTTTTCTGCCAATGCTGTTGCTTCGTGAATTTGCCACATAGTAGGAATATCGTTCTCCTTGAAATAGAGTTCAATTACATACGGCGGAATGTCATATCTCCGTAATCCGCAAAGTGGACATTCCAGGTAAACGTGCCCAAGATGATTGCATCCGATAAGTTTTGTTCCGTCATTCTTACAGGTCAACGGGTCGAAGTGTGTTTCGGTCTGATACCAGGTAATCGCAGTCAACACCCATTCAAATTGTCTCAATATCCCTCCTTTGGTTTTAAGTTTTAACCAGGTCAGTACTCATCAGGAAACAAAACCGTCGTACTACTTCTGTCAGCTTCCGTTATTATCCAAATTCGTTCCCCGGAACCAGGAAAGTCAAATGCTGAAAGAATGCGTTCTTCCTTATCTTCCGCGTTGACATTGGCAACACGGTCGTCATCCAAAATGTCTCCATAGTCTCCTTCGAGGTGCCTGGATAGCGATAATTGGACGAACCTCGAAAATTCTACATTTTCAATCCGACGTTCATGAATTGCACGAGTGGTAACAATCTGACCGGGTTTGAATTTCATAGACCTCCTTTCAATTATGCAGGTTACAGAAAGACAATACTTGCGGTTCCCGTTGCTAATAGTGCTGATTATGAGACTGCCACGCTATTGACCCGATTTGCCAATGCAATTCTATATACAGAAGAAAGACTGATGCCCAGTTCATCAGATATGGATTGCTTTGTCCGTCCAAGTGATAGTAGTTCCAGTGCACGGTTTGACTTCAATCGGGCTGTCGGTTTCCGTCCGGTGTAGATTCCTTTAGTCTTTGCGATACGGATTCCTTCCGCCTGACGCTCCAGCATCATTTCACGTTCGAACTGGCCGATTGCTGCCAACATGGACAACATTAGTTTTCCGGTAGCAGTAGTCGTGTCGAGATTGATGTTCAGAACTTTGAAAGCCACTTTCTTCTTTTCCAGCAGTTCAACGATATCCAGAAGATTTTTGGTTGAACGAGCAATGCGGTCCAATTTGCAAACTACGAGGATGTCACCTTCTCTGACGTATTCCAGTAATGCCGTCAGTTGAGGTCGTTCGACGGTCGCCCCAGAAATCTTTTCTCGGAATATTTTTTCACAGGAGATGGAGCACAACTGCTCCATCTGTGCTTCAAGTTCCTGGTCAGCAGTTGATACCCGTGCGTATCCAATTATCGCCATCTGTGACCTCCATTTTGTCAATAGGGCGGACTATTCTGAAAAAATACTGTCAAAAACCGAAACCAAACCCTATTGACAATAAAACCGGTAATTTTGATTTACTGTCATATAGCCACGGTCTATTGACAGTTCAGGTACACCCCAAATAGACAGTAAAATTGCTTCATAATATTTGTGGCAGATTTGCCACAACAAATGGCTGGACAAATTAACTAAACAACACGCTCAATCAATTTTCTTTCTTGCCGATACTTCGATAAATCAACCACGGTACATTCTACAAGTTCCGGCGGGTCAACCTGCCAAGTTGTTTCACGGATTGTATGAAGCGGAACAAGAACATATTCTGGTTTGATAACGCAGTGCATTCCAATAGCTCGACGCACCGCCCAATGCATCAGTGCATATGACAACGGATACGGAGCAACGCACGCACCGAAGACCGCTTCCGCCCGGATTTCCTCTAATTCCGTTGGACTGAACCGGAGCCAGAGAAATCTTGCAATAATCCGGTCAGCCAGCCAGAAATATTTAATCCCGCTCTTTTCATTCATTCGTCCCACTTTCCGTTAATCATCGTGATGGTGGAATATGTTCCCTTCGAGTGAACTATATGCAGGGTCACTCCACCAATCATTTATTGCACAGTTATTATCATTCCAATCGAACGGGTCAGAATCCGAATCCGACATGGTGCCTATGTCATCAAAACCTGATGAATAATCAAAATCCGTTGTATCGGAAAATGTCGTGTCATCATTAGAGATAAAAAACTGCTCATCGACGTCCAAACAGGTAGCCAATGGTTGATAGCAGTTATTACTGGCTTTACACTTTGACTTTTTCCATTTCCTTTTCTGTCGGACTACTTCTTTCCGAGGTGGAGACATGGTTTTTGTCCAGGCGTAGACAATCCATACAATCGGTATAATCAGTAAAGCTTGTAACTCCAAGTTGCCCCCTCATAAATATGAATGCCGCTGAGACTGGTGCACAGGTCTCAGCGGCAAGGTGCACCGCGACAACAATATGTCGCTATAATCTGGCAATCGCAAATATCCCCCAAAGATACTTGCCTGCGTTCGATTATGCTATAATATAGCATTTATATTTTTAACTGTCAAGATAAATATCTGATATTGCTCAACTTGTAGTCACAAGCCATTTGACTCTTGACGGAAACACATCCAAAAGCTATCATCTGATAGCCTTATCATCTGATAGCCTTGGAGAATAAAATGGATTCACTTCCTCCCAAACAGAAGCAGGTTTTTGATTTTGTGAGTGCCTATATTGAGCAACATGGCTGCCCGCCAACGCTTCGGGAGATTTCTCAGGAGATAGGAACCAAAGGCACCGCAACAGCCATGCTTCATCTTTCAGAATTAGAAAAGAAAGGGTTTATACAAAGAAGAGAAGGTTCACGCGGAATTGCTTTGTCCAAAAAAACTGGAAGTTCCGTCTCCGTTCCGATAGTCGGAGTTGTGCGGGCAGGCACGCCGGAACTTGCAACAGAAGACATACTTGGGTTTTGTCAGATTGACGCCAGTTGGCTCTCTGGTCATGGTAATTTTATTCTGCGAGTCAAAGGCGAGTCTATGAGGGATGCGGGTATATTTGATGGTGATTATGCCATCATTCGCCCGCAGGTAAACGCAGAAAATGGGGAAATTGTCGTTGCTCTGATTAACGGCGAAGCTACCCTGAAACGTTTTTACCGGGAACATGACCATATCCGATTGCAACCAGAGAATATCAGTATGCAACCGATAATAGTTCGTGCCGGCGAAGCAGAAACTATGATTGCCGGTAAATTACTGAAGACTGTTCGATTCTTTGATTGATGATGATTGGAACACCAGTTCGCATAGCTGTGGTTTACAAACCAGGCGAAAAAATCAAACCAATCTGGTTTGAACTAAATCGGCAGCAACACAAGGTTGCAAGAACAACATACTTCTGGAAAGACCGGGTCGGCGATACACCGCTTTTGCATTTCGCAGTCGTAGACGAAAATGAAGCACTATTCGAGCTTGTTCTTAATACTCATGACCAAACCTGGACGCTTTACCCCCACAAGACAGAATGAAGATGCCTGAACCCAGAGTTATAATGCACCTGGACCTTAATGCGTTTTTTGCTTCGGTCGAACAGCAAGCCAACCCCGAACTGCAAGGGAAACCTATTGCTGTAGTTGGTGGCAACGGACGGACAGTAATCACTACCAGCTCCTATGAAGCCCGTGCTTTTGGCGTAAAGACTGGGATGGCAAAGTGGGAAGCCCTTCGAGTTTGTCCGCAATTGATTATAGTAGTGGGAGATAATAAGAAATATTGCTACACCAGCAGTCGAATCATGGAGATGATGCGGGATTACACTCCATTTGTTGAGGTTTTTTCGATAGACGAGGCTTGGATGGATGTTACGCATAGCCTCAGTATCTTCGGGACACCGGAACGGATTGCTTACCTGCTGAAAGCACGTATAAAGGAAAGTTTCGGGCTATTATGCTCTATCGGTATCGCCCCAAACAAACTTCTCGCAAAACTTGCTTCGGATATGAAGAAACCTGATGGACTAACCGTAATTCACCCTGAAGACGTGAACCGGGTACTTGAACGGCTACCGATTTCAGAACTTTGTGGCATTGGCAAGAAAATGGGCCGACATTTTGCCATGATGTCAATCCGCACGTGTGGTGAGTTGGGACGTGCAGACGAAGCAAGATTGACTAAAAAGTTCGGCATTCTTGGGAAAGTCTATAAACAAATGGGGCAAGGTATTGACTATTCTCCGGTCTCTCCCGCCGAAGAAGATGACGAGGTAAAATCCGTAGGGCATAGTATGACCTTGCCGAGAGACGTAGATAGTCGTGAGGACATTCTGCGATATCTTCTTCAATTGTCAGAGATGGTTGGTAGGCGTGCCAGGCGTTACGGTGTATCTGGGAGAACGGTTCATCTTCATGTTCGATTCGCCGATTTTTATTCTAACGTTGGCAAACAGAACACCCTGACCAGTTATATCAATATGAGTGATGAGATATTCAAAGCATCTGTCCGAATACTGGATACACTGGAACTTCTGCAACCAATACGTCAGTTAGGAGTCCGGCTGACGAATTTGAAGTTTGAAGCAGAACAGTTAAGCCTGTTCCGCGATGTCCAGAAGAGGAATGACGCAATCAAGGCAATGGACACGGTTAATGACCGGTTCGGTGAATTCCGGGTTACATTCGGGAGTCTCATGAACAATGAAGAGAAGGGAAGTCATGTAATCAGTCCGGCCTGGAGGCCAGAAGGTATCCGAAACGTTGATGTGAGTTAAGACTCGGAAACGAAATTATTTCGCTTCCGAATAACAGGATTGAGTATTTTAAAGTTGTTGGTAATTATATTGACCGAGATTATCTTCAGTGCAAATTTGCTAAATTTTTTTGAGGGATATATGACTTTGTTGGAAGAAGACTTGTTGGCAGCATTAAAAGAACTGCTGGATACATCGGAAATTATGACCTCTGGAAGTCATTTTTCCGCCGAAGAGATGGAACGGTTTCAACGGTCAAAAGCGTGGGCACGTCGAGTAATTTCCCTTGCAGAGCCCAATGAAGCATTCAGGGAAAACAGCAACCAGATATCACTTTTCTAAACAGGTTCTATACATTCTGGGAAGTCGTTCCGAACGCTATTGACGATTTTGGAAACTTCATACAACGAAATTTCTTCGTCAGGATACGGAATGTAAAGATGCTCAAGGTGGCGTGGGTCTTTGAGTGATTTATCAAGCCACATGTCGTAATTATCTGCGGAAAGTATAACAGGCATTCGGTCATGCAACTGCGATATGACTTTATTTGCTGAAGTGGTAAGAATCGAGAATGTTTCAATCACGCCATCCGGCCCCGCCCAGTGTTCCCAAATACCAGCCAGCGCCATCGGAGTTTTATCAGCCATGTAGATGAAGTGTGGGCTTTTCTCGCCACCAAGCCGGCTCCATTCATAAAAGCCGGACACAGGGATAATGCACCGATTTACCTTAATGGCGTGCCTGAAGGACGGTTTTTCTGCGACGGTTTCCGAGCGGGCATTTATTGTGTGAGTTGAAATGGAAGGGTCTTTTGACCAGGATGGAATCAACCCCCATCGGAGCTGGTCAAAGTGATTCGACTTGTCGTCTCCCTGACGAACAACACCAACATCCTGGGTAGGAGCTACGTTATACCGGGGATTAGTGCGATTTTGGCTTTCAATAATGCCAAATATTGCCATCAATTCCTCATACGGGATTATCGTTACGAAACGTCCGCACATAGGTCAGGTGCAAGGAATTTGGAGATGTTCAAAGAAAGCACGGTTTCGCTTCTTGGCATCACTCAAAACCTTATCGAATGAAATGATTTCGATATAGCAACCAGCTTCCTTGTGATAAGCAAAATATCCTTCATTATCAGGCATGCTGGTGAAATCCCTGCTTCTGGCAATCTTTCTGATTTTCGGAGTCAGGCTGCAAAGAAGATATGCGTAGAACGGAATGGTTCCAACGGTAAAGGTTTTACCGTCCTTATCCTTTGCCGTTCCTTCCTTGATTTTATCGACGTAACGCAAAATCTGGTCAATCGGGTCTTCATCTTTATCAGGATATTCGTTCCGTTCAGGACGCTTGAATTCAACGATTACCACGGACTGATAAGGGCTTTTAGATTCCGTAAATGCACGCGGTGTATTGAATGTCACGATATCAGGCTCATCTCCACCCTTAACGTCTGCAACCTTAATACTGCTCAAAGTTTTGTCGGACGCAAGATACCAGTGATAGGCAAGTCGCTCGTCAACCACCCATAAATTTTGCTTTGAGAATTCAATGTCGGCGGAAGTTGTTCGCATGGGATATATGAGATTATGAACTATATCTTCACAGACAAACTTGCCGTTGTCCTGGATTTTCAGGGCATTATCCAGCATTTCCAGAATTGTTCTGCGATGAATGACATACTTGGCAAGTGCCGCCTTGCCCAGTTCATTTTCCTGTTCAAGGTATTGCTCATAAAGCGCCTTGTATTCTTCGGCCCCATCAAGAGTCAATGGAGGTGGAGAATTGATTTTACTCGCTTCTTGACGGTGCTCAATTTCAATATCACGTTGAGCCTTGTAGATTTCAATATCAAGTTGGTCATCAGACAGGTTCGGGGATATTTTCTCAAGGTGCTTTTGATAACGGTCATTCAGAATAAACCTGAACTGAGGGGCTTTATTTATTACGAACTGCTCTATTGATTGGCGCTTTTCTTTCTTCAATACGGTCATAAATGGTTCAGCAACCTTTTTCAAAGCAGTGATTACAGCCGCATCCAGTTCAGCGCGGGTAATTTCGTGTGGATAGTCAAGCTCCCCGTCTTGCAGGAACTGAATACTGGTTCGCTCCGAATTGACTTTGGAATCAAGATAACTCCCGGAAACATAGGTCTTGAATACAAACGATTGCCCTGAATCGTCGATAAACTTAACTTTGAAGTCAGAAACGGAAGTGCCAGCTTTCCATTCAATGACCTCCCGCTTGTTAGCACTATACGAAATGGTGTGATGCTTTGTTGCGCCGGACTGATAACGCAGGAAGGTAATTTTGAAATTCAACTCACGGATTTGGCAATCAACTTCCTGTCCTCTTGATTTTGCTTCTTCGGCGAATAATTGATTCACATTCAATGAAGAATTGGCGTTGTCAGAAAGCAGTATTTGAGGGCATGTTCCGTTGACAAAGTGGATAAGCAAATGGTCGATTATCTTATGAGCAATGGTTTCAAGATGTTTAGGGAATGCCTTCTGGTATTCAGGTTGTAGGTCAAGAAGTTTAACAGTAGTAGTGCGAAGTTTCCTTGTTGCGTCATTTACTTCTTCATTTTCAATTCCATCGGTTGTTTTCACGAAGTCAAAGCTTCGGGTAAACCATGCTTCCCCTTCTGGATAGGTACTTTTGATGCGGGCTTTTTCAAATACCTTCAGCCAGGTAAATCGTCCAATGCCTTTATTACCACGAATGGCTTTTTTTGTTGAATCAGACAGGAAGAAGGTACGGGCGTTGTTGTCGTTGAATCCGATACCATTATCGGTAACTGTAATATCCTTAATGGGGGCATGGAAGGTTTCGTCGGTGTTGGGTAATGTCTGTTCACGAAAATCGCGTTCGATATAAATATCAATCCGCCCATCCTTGATTCCGCCGTCCTCAATTGAGTCGATAGAATTAACCAAACATTCCAGCAAGGGAATGAATGGCTTGGTGATAGGCAGGTCGAGATTATTGACCCTTCCGACGATATCAACTTGCATCAACCACCCCTTGACTACTTATTTATTGCGCTTTTAAGAACCTGACTCGGCTTGAAGGTCAATATCCTGCGTGCTTCAATGGTAATGGTCTCGCCAGTTTGCGGGTTCCGACCACGACGGTCTGCCTTCTGCTTGACCTCAAAGTTCCCGAAACCTGCAATCTTGAGCTTATCGCCGGATTCCAGCGTGCTTTTTATCAAAGCAAACACTGCTTCCACCAGTTCGGCGGATTCCTTCTTGGATAAACCCAAATTTGATGAAACCTTTTCAAAAATATCAGCTTTTGTCATCGTCTTCTTTTACCCTTCGCTTTTAATTTATGACGGAATTCCCAGGGCGGTTCAGGGTTCGCCTGTTGCCATAGCCCCAATCGCTGTTCGCGGGCTTGCTCTTCCAGCCGGATAAATTCGCTGGCATACGGACTATCAAGATAATCGCGGTACGCCCAGGCCCAACCTTCCGCGACCATCTCCTGATTTATGTTCCTACTACCTAACCAGACGATGCCTACCGTCCTCTTGTATTTATCAATATCCGTGACTTCCAAGCGCACATGCTTACGGTAAATTTTGCCACGTAAAGCTACGTATGCTTCTTCCCCGTATGGTTGCCCCGGCTTACTTACTTTCAGGGTTTTTTTGTTTGATTTTTCGGTTTCAGGGCAATCAATGCCATAAAACCTTACCTTGACCTTCGTGCCAAAATTGTCGGTTACGTGGATTGTGTCACCATCGGAAACCTTGGTAACAGTACCTTCAATCGTACGGAGAATATCTCTCGCGAAGCATGGAATGGCTAAAGCAAGCAGAGCCAGCATCACCAGAAGTTGTAAGTACCTGTTCAATTTTCGTGTTCCAGTCATTTCAGTCACAGTTTGGGCATGTCATTGTTTCATTTTCTTCGTCATATTCCAATTCAGCCCCACAAGCAGGGCAATTAGCACCATTATTAGCCGTAGGATTTTTCCTATCTTTGGTTGAATATAGGAATGCAAAAAAATCTTCAATCAAGTCGGGCATTGGTCACCCCATCAGTTCTCTGAAATCGTAGGGAGCAGAATCTATAATTAATCCATCCAGTCCCTTACGCTTACAATGATAATTATGATAGCTTACCACCCACAGAAATTTCCTTAATACTGGCGGAATCCCTGAGTATTCAGCTATTTTTTGAAGAATTGTATCCCTATGTATTTGTAAAAAGTCATTTTCAGAAAGCTCATCATCATTGTTAAGTATTTTTAGATAATCAACAAAATATTGTCCGTCAGAGTCTCCAAGGATTTCAGGCAAGTAATATTCAATTTCGGTATCTTTGACTTGCTGAATATGTCCATCTACAAGCATTTTGGCGGATTCAGCCATTATTATTCTTGGGAAGATTGCAAGATTTTCTTCTGCTTCATGAGCTTTCAGAAGCCCTTTACCATAAACGATAATTTCATCCGAATACACTTCATCAATTGCTATTGCCCCTCTTACAAAGAAACTACCTTCTTTTATGAGTTCAATTTGAAAACGTCCTAACATATACAGCATTGCGTTTAAAGCGCAGACGGAACTACTGTAACCGTTGATATTTCCTTCAATTACAGGAAAACAAATTGAAATATTATCAGTGTATGCTTTTATCTCCCACCCACGATATTCAATAAAATCAGGAGTTTTATCCCTTATAAATTCAAATGATTTATTTACAGCATTTTTCAGTAAATCAAGATAAAGTTTTGTTTCTTCCAGACTGTTTGGTTTTTCAACAAAAGATTTATAACCAAGGATATCTATGTTAGCAATTACTGACATATGAACATTGCCAACAGCTTTATAATAGTTTCCTGTTTGCATTCAGTTAACCTTGATTTATATTTAGTTCAGTAAATTTGGAATAGAATTGAATTTATCTACGATTTCATCGGCATCTGGGCCTTCCAGGACAAATTGCTGTAAAATCCCGAAACCATAATTTTTTCCCCAATTCCGTATCAAAATATCTCTTATGTTATCAGCCACAGACAATCTTCCATCTTCTGCAACCAAATGCGTAAACTTCAATGGTATCCGGTATGGGTAAAGATTCGATTCCCAGAGTACGTCAATTGATTCAAATGATGCCCCCGACACAATTGCTAATGCAGCCATATGTTTGTCAATAGTGAAAAGAAGTCTGTCCCCGATTTCCCATGACTTGAACCGAGCTTTTTCGCTTGCCCAAACGCTATACTCCATACATATTTTCAAGTGAGGCTCTGAAACTTTAACTATCCTGAGTCGCATTAGCCGATATCTCCTTAAATGCTATTTATTTGCATTCATTCCAAGATTTTAGAATCAATTTCTTTGTACGATATTCACCGTATGTTCGCAGTTCCTTATCTTTAAGGACTCGAAATGTTTCACTCGGATAATCTTCACCGTTGTTATCTGCAGGGTCCAGTATATAGAGCAACTCATCAAGTGTTAGATTATATAATTTTGCATAAAATGCGTCCAATTCAGCGCGTAGGATTGCACGTCGGTCCGTGTCCCAGATGAATGGTTCGCCCTCGTAACCAAGGTCTGATGCCCAACAACGAAGTGCGTTGGAAGTATATGTCAGTTCAAGAACCCGAGGCACAATAAACTCTAACGCTTCATCTGTATAAGCTGAAGGAGGAAGGACTGGAAGTTGCTTAATAATAAAGAAGTTTAGATTTGCGCCACCAGCTTTAAATCTTGCAACAAAGTCAAAAACAATAGCTGAAAGATTGGCAACCAAAGCGCAAACGCATTGTGGAGAAATTTTGGGGTTCATTACTAACAGAGGAAAGCTGTTGCCAACCCCAGAAATGGGAATAATTGAAGAGATTATTGTTCTTTCGTCAGTTGAGCGACCGATACCCCGGAAACCCAATAACCATTTTCTTGACCAATGCACATTGCTTAATAGGTCTGTGACGGCTATTTCCGGCACCCAGTAGCGCGGTAATGGCTCAAAACTTATGTCGCTCTTTTCGCTTTCCGTTAAATCGTTAGAGTCCTTGCCGTTTTCATCAAAAGTCGCCCATCGGTGGTCAAAATGGTGAACCATTTTAGCTTCGTATAGAGGTAACCAATATTCATCGGATTGGCTTTGCTCACTCGCTTTTAATGCTTCGGATACTTGTTGGTATGACTTGAACAAATGGCTATCGTTTGACATGTGAAATAGCGACGTGAAACGAATACCCCACTGATTCCCACTGTCTCCTTTACTTTCATCCATTAATACTGGGACACGTCTATAAATCTTTTTAGTTAGTTCTGCATCTGTTTGACTTCGAAAGATAGGACAAGTGCGAGTGTTTGGATTAAGAAGCCGAATATCTTCGCCAGTCAAACTGAATCGACGGCGCGAATCAGAAAGATGAGATATGTTTCCAGCAAAACAGCAAAATGATGAAATATTTATGTCAGTTCCAAGCGTTAGTAAGCAAAATTTGTAACTGCGGTGAACTCCTTTGAAAAGTGCTTCACGGTTTTCAAAGTCAAATAAGCTTACTAACCGCTCTTTACCGGAAATTTCATCAAAAAAAGCTTTAGTGCTATCGTCAGTCGCAATCCCAGAAGGAACAATGATTCCTGCCCGTCCCACAGGAGCAACTATTCTCAAGGATAATTCTGCAAATAGGGCATATGTGTTTACATCACCTACCCCAGTAAGGGGAAACAATCCTGCATTTCTAACGAATTCACTGGTTGCTTCCGCACCACGACGCGTATCGAGAAATTCCTTATGTAACGATTTTTCGGATAAAGTTGCTTCCGGTGCTACCAGCATATTTATTAAACGTTCACGTGCTGCCTTGTTTGAAGCTTTGGCAATTTCAGGGCTTCTGGGCGCGAAAAACTCTTCTTCTTGTAGTTTGATTCGCTCCCAAGGCGGGTTCCCAAGCACAACATCAAATCCACCTTTGGTGAAGGCTTTGGGAAATTCAAGATACCAGTGAAAGAAGCGGAATGTAGATGAAAGCTCCCGTGCGTATTGAAGTGATTTGTCTTTTGGCACAAGTCCTTGACGTAATCGGTTCAAGTCCTCCGTTAATGGAACACTATCGCGGTTTTCACGTGTCTTTGAAGCAAAGAACGCTGCCGTATAGATATTTGCCATACGGCGTTGTGTATTGTCTTCTTGTGCCTTTATGTATGCTTCCTTCTTTGCGGTAATGTCGGTAATTGTATCTTCCGGCATATCATCGATAACCGCAGATGGAGTTACAGCAAGAGCAAAGGCGGTTCCAGAAAACAAATCACCCTGAACTGCCTTACCAGTAGCCTTATTCTGTTTTTTCAATTCCTTCACTATGTCGGCATCATCACCAGATAACGCCTTGAAGGCTGCGTCAGGAATTCCATCTTCCATAATCTTCGGGTCACGGACGCCAACCAGCGAGTTGCCACATCGGATATGATTGTCCAGGAAACCAAGTGGCATACCAGGTTCAATCGTTTCCAACCACAGTGCAGTTTTGCACAATTCAACCGCCATTGGATTCAGGTCAACCCCATAGATACATTTCTGCACAACAAGTCGCATGCAGTGTCGGTATAAGGCTTCATCAGGTTGGTTCGTATCTGCTTCCAGGCGTGCGAGTTCGGCGGCCATGCGACGAGATGCCGCCAAAAGGAAATGACCAGACCCGCAAGCTGGGTCAATTATCTTGAGCTTTAACAAGGCTCCGGCGGGGTCTGTCGAGTTCTCGGCGATAGTCTTTGATATGACCGGTTCAAGGGCACTCTTTATCAATTCCTGAACCAGGCAATCCGGGGTGTAATAGCTACCAGATAGTTTTCGTTCTGAACCGCTGACACCCTCACCGGTATCATCCCCAGCAAACGTGAAGCTCCACGGCAGATTTGTCACATTCACCTGTGGATGCAATTCCAGAAGGCTTTCATAGACACTTCCGAGTTCTTCCGTGTCCATGTCATGATAATTGATTCGCGCAAGAACCTCACCCGTGCGGAAGAAGCTCAGATTATAGATAGCTTTCAGTAGGCGATTATTGTCAATCAGTGCCGAATCAATCCAGGGGCATTGTTCTTCGGCAAACAGACCACCCAATGCTGGGAGACGTATTGCTTCTGCGCCTTGTGAAAGCCCGGTGAAAACAACCTGCAAGCCTTCCCATCGGTCAGGAAATGTATCGTAGTTGTGGCGTTTCAGTGCCAGTTCTCGAAGCTGGGTAATACTATATCCGTCTTGATAGATGACTTTCGCAGAATCGCTTCCGTCTGGTGTGTTGAGTATGTCCCGGTCTTCTGCGGTAAAAAGAAATATAAACCGATAGACGAGCCTCAACAGTTCTTGGTACATCTCCATCGGGGTAAAGCTTCCATCTTGAATAGCGGTTCGCAGTTCCGTGTTACCAGGAAACTGAACAAAGCCATTGCCCAATTCACGGAGGGCTTGAGTTACACCTTTACGAAGGTCTGTAAGGGCACGTTCACCAACAACCTGGGCCTCTTCACGCCAATCCTCCAACGGACAATGTTCAGGCACACCATCTACTGAACCAAAACGGCTGGCGTGAAAAATAAGCCACATGGCCGCGAAGTCAGCAAATAGTTCTTCCTCAAAGATTCTTTCCAGGTCTGCTTCAATAAAGGCAGGACGGGACAGGCTCGGATTGTCCCTCAGAAGGCGGATTTTTAAGCCATTACTGACCAATCCCCACAGGCATGATTCATCAGCATTCAGGTATTCTTGCAATAGCCCGTGTGGTGAACGTTTGCGACCATCTTCACCGAATAGAACATGACCTTTATCCAACTGGTAATCGTATGTGGCAAGCACCATAGGGACTATATTGCTCTCGCCACGGTAGTTAATCGGAAAGCTACGCTCGGCGTGGAAGATACGGTCTGACGCATTCAAATCTTCAAATCCCAAAACCTGCTTGAGCAAGCTTGTAAGCCAACGCATAATACCGATTTCGTTCTGGTCGGCACCGGTTCGAATCCGGTGTTCTTGGTATTCCTGCCATTCAGCCACAGCAATACGCCAGCCACGACCAATCTCGTCTCTTATGTTAAGACCCTTGGCAAGCCGGTAATCGGAATTTTTCTGTTTTTTGGCAGTAAGCGCAGCAACCTTTTGGAAAAATTCTGCGGGGAGAATTCCGCCTTCCAATCTCAGTGCGACAAAGCCATGTTCAGTCCGTTTTCTCATTGTCGCTCCTGGCTAAAATGCCACTACAGGCATCAGAACATAAATTCCAACCACGTCTACCGGCAGACACGGTCTGACATCATAACGTATCCCCCGTGCGTCGCTGGCAACACGGACACGTTTATGGTCTTCAAGCAACATTTTCGCCCTTGTTTCCGCGATTGAATTGAAATCACCTTGAAGGCTTGATAAGGCGTCAACCGCTTCTGTAATCAGACGGCTTTTCTGGCCTACATCCATATTCCTGGTAGGTTCCGAGGACATAAGGACAAGGGCATCCGGCTCAGTCATTACAACCAGGTCGGAAGTGCCAGAAACCGTTAAAGCAAGACACTCTTCGGAAAGCATTATCTTCTCTTCAGCCTTACGTTTCATGGAGAGCTGACTACGCAAACGGAGAAGATAAATGGTGGTTCGTTTTGAAACTTTGTCTGTAAAAATGGCCCCGCACCTTGCCGCCAATTCAGGCATTTCCTCGGCAAGAGCTTTTTCAGCAACATAGTCCGATAATGCGATAACAATAGGATGAGTCCGGTGGACATGTTCTACAGCAGACAGTTCCGGGTATTGGAAAGAGATTTTTACCGTTCCTTTGATACCGGATAATTCCAACTGTTCCCTTAACGCCACCGGCAAAAACTGGATTGGAAACCGAAAATACCCTTTCATTGATTCAAGTGGCGCATTAAGCCGTTGTGCGGCCACTGAAACAAACCGTTGCACATCATCAACCCCACCAAGGGCTGTTATAGCTTTCTGCCATTCAGGGAGAACTTCATCAGGTTTAAGCCGGCGCTGTGCAAAAATAGTCCGGCTTTCCGTTGCTTTCTCACGGGCACTTTCCCAGGCAGCATCCACATTCCGTTCTACGTCACCAAAATCAAAAGTCATCTGACGTGTTTCAGAAGTCTGACCTTTACGCATCAAGACAGCTTCCATAACGGCTTGCATGATTTTATTGGTATCAGAAGGGAGAGGAACAGACACGCCGAGTTCTTTCCGTATCCGTTCAGCCTTACGGAGAATTACCTGTAGAACTGCCCCGTCAATGGGGTTGTTGTCACCATAGAGCATTATTGCACGGACAACCTTGGCTCTTTGCCCGAACCGGTCAACTCGGCCTTCACGTTGTTCATGGCGGGTTGGATTCCAACTCAGGTCATAATGAATGACTGCAGTAAACAGGTCTTGAAGGTTTATACCTTCCGAAAGACAATCGGTTGCTACAAGAATACGGTGGTCAAAATCCTTTGTTTCGGCAATCTTTTCATGTCGTTCCTCGGAAGTTAGTTCCCCCGTTACAGCCATAACAACCATGTCTTTACCGGTGAAAACTGCTTTGAGATGTTCTGCAACATAATGGGCCGTTGCTATATATCGGCAGAAAACAACTGGATAAAATCCCTCTTTGACCAGGTCTTTTAATTGGTTGACCAGGGCGAAAAGTTTCGGGTCCTTGGAAGCCCCACGGAGTTCATCAGCCTTATGAGCAAGCTCTACAAGGAGATTGTAATCTTCCTGGTTATTTGCAGTCAGTTCGCTAATTGCACCAGGAACGGTTTCGTCCATTGAAAATATGTCTTCACCGTCACCATCAAGGACAATACTGGCGCTGATTTCGTCAAGTTCAGCAGCCTGTTGTTGTTCAGTTTCGCCCGTTACAGCTTTCAAGCGGGTTCGTAGGGCAACACTGGCGGCAGCCGGACTCGAACTTATGCACCGCAGTAGTGCAAGCGCTGCCCACCAGTTCATTCTCTGTTGCAGTAATCCCATACCTTCGGACTTTTCGACCATTTGACGTGCGTAGACAAGCACCTCGGCAAAGAGCTTTCCCCAGTCACCAGTAAGTGAATAGGTCTGCTCCTTGGTCTGGCGGTCAGGGAATACTGTATTGTCTTTCCACTCC
The DNA here is from genome assembly GCF_030834625.1 of Geobacter sp. Lineage (NCBI taxonomy): Bacteria > Pseudomonadati > Thermodesulfobacteriota > Desulfuromonadia > Geobacterales > Geobacteraceae > Geobacter > Geobacter sp. The sequence goes on along the minus strand of NZ_JAUQXO010000022.1, from coordinate 63,841 downwards.
GCAATATCAGGACGACGACGTTGCACGAAATAGTCAGCAAGCTGTTCCCGGAGTCGGTCACGCGGATTGCCAACCAGGTCTTTCAACGTCTTGAAGTCTGGGCGGAGTAAGCCAAGCATGTTGTAGAAGGCTTCGTCATTACCACTATGAGGAGTTGCCGTCAGGAAGACCATGTGCCGGTCAGTATTGTCAGCAAGGCCACGCAACAACTGGAACCGTTTATGCCTGCTTCCAGTTCCAACATTAACGCAGGAGTGTGCTTCTTCAACGATAACGAATTCAGGACATGCCCGCTGGAATTCGTCCCGGCGCTTATCCGACTTAATGTAATCCAGGCTTATGATGGTAACCGGATACACATCAAAAATGGACTTCCCTGCAGGAAGCCCACGTTCAAGACGGCTTGCGGTTCCGGTTCTGACGACTTCGCTCTGGATATTGAATTTAGTAAGCAGTTCGGATTGCCACTGTTCGCAAAGATGCGGAGGACATAAGACCGCAAAGCCTAATATCTCGCCACGGTCGAGAAGCTCGCGGGCAATCAATGCTGCTTCGATAGTCTTCCCGATACCTACATCATCAGCAATCAGAAGACGAATGGTATCCTGCTTCATAGCCATTAATAGCGGAACTAACTGGTATCCACGAGGCTCAACAGCAAGATTACCAAAGCTTCTGAAGGGACCAGCCCCAGCACGAAGTTTTAGGCGCAACGAATCACGAAGAAGTAATCCTGCTGCCTGGCTACCACCCTTTGCTGGGTCAGGTGGCAAGAAGGTAGCCGGTTCAGGTTGTCGCTTTTCCAATGGAAGGTAAATTATGGTGGAATCTTCGTCGCTCCCGCCGAGTGGACGCAGACGCAAAACGTCCTCTCTCTGTTCGGGCAATACGACCCACTCACGGCCTCTTGCCCGGACGAGACTTCCAGGTTGATATTGAATTGTCACGAAGCTTCTCCGTTACCGAATAAATCAGGATATTTTGAAATGATTGATTCCCATGTTTCTTGTTCTTTGGGAAACCGTATGACTGTGATGCCCGCGTCATTAAGGTTGGCGGTTATTGTCGCATCCAGATTTTTGCGTGGTTCTTGCTCATGGTGAGGCCCGTCGATGTAAACCACAGATTGTGATTTGCTATAAGCAAAATCCGGGCGGGTATTGAATTGTTCCAGAAGAATCTGGGCGCGGTCAGGAAGGTTGTAGCCCTTTATATGAAGATGTTTCAGCCAAGCTTTTTCCAGGCTACTGCCTGATAACCGAAGAAGCTCGTCGTAATGATTTTCTGCTGAACGCCCTTCGGTTCCTTTTCGCCCTTCGGCGCGGGTCAATTTGCACAGAAGCTCGATAACATCGGGTCTTCTGCGGTCGATATTGTCATGTTCAGGCTGGTTGTAATAGCTCAGAAGGCACCGGTAGCAACCCGCTTCACAGTCAGTATGGGTGTTTTCAATGGAATCTGGATTCCACCGCCCGGTTGTAGAAGCGTAATGGCACATTTCAAGACCTTTGGTGACTACCCGTTTCAGGGCATTAAGGTCGTTTGCCAACCGGGTCAGAACTCCAGCTCCACCTTCTGCTGATTCATAGAACAGGATAGCATTGCGAACATCCTTTGATGGCAATGGTTCTGCCATCAGTTCGCTTTCTTCTAATTGGAATGTTCCTTCGATGCCCCGCTTGATAATGTATTGAAGTGTGGTTATTGCCACTTCATCTAATTGGTCTTCCGGGAATATAACCAGGACGTTTCTGCGGTCTTCTACATATGGGATTATACGCTGAACCGCATCAGCATTTTCGTCAGTTGTCGCATCGTCAACGTCGTCTGGTGCCTGGATATCTTTGCTCCATACACCAGTATTAGGATTGATATTGAAACCATAAATGGACTTGTTCTTGCGTCTACGCCACCCCAGGTTAATTCTCCATACCGTTGCTGCCGGACCATAATACAGCCGGAGAATATCTTTCCCGCCTTCACTGAATACAGTCTTGATAACCTGCAACGCCCCGTTCTCTTGTGCATACTGGATAGTGGTTTGCGTTTCGTATCCAAGTCGCATGCGCTCTTCTTCGTCAGAAGTGATTCGGTTAGCCCGCCGGGTACTGACGTTTTCAACCCGGTAGAGGTTCGGCAGAAGCGTTCCACCATCAATCCGAGCGTCACAGGAATTACAGCGTTCGTCGTCTAATTGTGTCCCAAAATGACCATAACCACACAAGGGACATATTCGTGCTGCCCTGACAGGTAATCCGTTACCACTTGCAGCATCATCGTCCCTGACGCCAACAATGACCTTGCGGACACGATATTGACTCCCTTCATGGTAAATCAGGCTCAATGGCCCAAATTCTGATAATGCAAGAAATCGGGAACGAGAGAGGAAAGCATCCCGCCCAACTTTTTCTCGTCTTGCCGGAATGAACGCCAGTAACGGCAAGCGTGGGAAGTTGTAACCAGGCAAGAATCCTTGGCTGGCAAGATAGCGGTAGGTATAAAAGTCGGAAGTCATTGTTGAACCTGTTTTCAACAATAATTCCTGCTGAGTTCTTGCTTCGTTGTATCGAAGCTTTGCTTCCTTCCGCTCCTTTTCCGTGGCGGCAGCATTCATCTGAATAGCATGGCTTGCGTTCAGTTGCCGGACAGTAGCTAAATAAAGGGTTCGCCAACGTTCAAGTGACTGGTTGAAGGATAGGAAAGCAGAACGAATCACCCTTTCAAGCCAGTCACCTTTAAACCAGGGAGCAAGCTCTGGGGTCAATTCATCTTTCAACATGGAGAGAATTGTTGTCCCGCGCGCAAGGGTTCGTTCCCGGACACTTGCCACATCCATTGAACTTTCAATGCTCGGCAGAATTGGAAGCCCTTTCTGCTCAAGCGCCAACATCCCATTTACGGAGCTTTCCAGACGCTGACCAGTTTCAGACAGCCAGACTGAATGCAAATGACTTTTGATAAGGTCTTCATTCGCCAGGTCAAGAGTCGGAGGCGAAACACTTCCTGAAACCATCCGTATTGGAGAAGCAAAGAAATACTGGTCATGAGGGCTTTTTGCCGCACAGTAAGTGATTACCAGTGCGGGCTGTCCGCTTCGCCCGGCGCGCCCACTACGTTGTGCATAGTTTGCCGGCGTAGGCGGAACGTTACGCATGTAGACCGTATTCAGTTCGGATATATCGACGCCAAGCTCCATAGTTGGAGAGCAGAACATAACTGGTAGTTTGGCGCTTCGGAATGCATCTTCACGCTTTTCGCGTTCTTCGGATTCAACCTGTGCGGTATGCTCACGGGCTTCAAGCTGGTGCAGTAATCTGTTTTTGTCTTGAAGCATGGCGGCAACATTAAGGTACAGGTCTGCGAAAAATTTGTTGTCGCTCTTCTTCTTCCCTGAAGGGATTGAATCAGCTACCACCCATTTTAAGGCAGCCGCATTCAGGACATAAGCCTGCTTTTTATTTGCTTCAAGAGGTTCAATTATTCCGTTCAGGACTTCAAACAAGCTTTTCATCAACTTATCATAGTCATCTTGCTTGAACTTCTCGGGGTAGGACGGATTATTACCCCATGTTGATGGCTTACGAAGATACTTCCCAAATTTAGAGCGTGAAGACAGGTAAATAGCCCGATAATCACGGTTCATTGGTGTTTCGTTTGCCGGACGGGTTTCAGGGAGCATATAACACCCTTCAAATAGCTTATCGTCCTCTGCCAATCCCCACGGTTCTTTGAGGTCAGTAAAACTGGCATTCCGCATCTGCTCTTGCTTGTAGCGGTCGAGATATGTCGTTTTAATGCACAGCGACCGGCGAAGGGTATCAAGAAGTTCGACAGCGACCTCTTTTCGCTTTTCAGGTGAAGCGGAAGCAAGAAGTGGGTGTGCGTTCTCCCAATAGCAATTCTGGGCACAAAGCTCATCCAGATACAGATAGTCAATTTTCAAAAGTCCCAATTGTTCAAGGTTGGGATTCATGATTCGCCAACCTCGGCGAAGGTCGAAATACAAACGATAACCAAGTAAATCACGCAGGGTCTGTTCAACCCGAATTTGAATAAATGGCGGTGCATCCGAGTTCGCCATAAAATCAACTTTGTCCAGATTCAACCGGCTGAATACCGCTTGAGTAAGTACATCGTCAGTAAGGAATCCAGTCGGGGATGTTTGGACGGCTGCGAGAAGCGCCCCGCGAAGGAGAAGGATTTGAACGAAATCGTTGAAGTGACCTGCCTGAAGGGAAGCATCCTGGCGGTTATCGGAAAAGCCAAGAAGCTTCTTTGCGCGAGCTGACAATTCCGAATCACTGCTTAACAGATACCGCATTGCAGATATGGTCAGGATAGTTGTGGAAGAACTTCTGCCTTCGGTTCCAAGGCTGGAAAGTTTGGCTATATCGCTACGGGTAGAACCGTCATATACAACTCGACACTCCGGGTTAAGGCAAAAACGAAAATTTCCAGGTATATACCAACCACGCATCCCGTCTTCAACGGATTGCCCAAGGGTATTCACCTTCAAGAATTTCGGCTGATAACCCCTAAAAGAAGCTTTTAAGCGGGGATTGTCCCGGTGGTATTCAATCCAGTCTTCGGGATAGTTGTCTTCATTGACAGTATCGTCCCATTTGCCGGTCGTATCCGGCATAAAGAATCCGTGTCTTACATCTTCGTCTTCATGTGTTTTTTCATCGAGATTTCTTGGTTCAATTGTTTGGATAGTCTGCGCTTGAACGTTTCCCCATACAGGATGGTATTCCTGCCCGCACTCACGGCAATAAACCGTATTAAACAGTTTCTTGGTTCGGTCGCCAGGCTTGAATAATTGGCCGTCAACAGACAGATATCGCGTGCCCGGTGATTCCAAAGTTGTAAATAGGTCTCCCGCACCAGACACAAATTGGTGAAGTCGGAATGCAAACAGGCTCTTACCGCTTTCATTTCGGGTGTTATATGAAAGCAAAAGAAATCGGGTCAAGTAATCCCGGCAAACAGTTTCATTGATTCCAGTTTTTTCAGACAGTATCAAGGCGGCATCATTAATTGTTTTTGGAATTGCCCGAACCCACTTGCCGGCTTCTTTTGCTAATCCAAGGTTCAGTTCAACCCAGACCGAAATTGGATGCTGGCGAAGCTTGTCATAATTAGCGGATTCTGGAATCCCTTGTTCAATGGCCGATTTGAGTTTAGCCTCATCGAGTTCAACATTATCGGGCGTGACCTGTTGCAGAGTTTCCGTAATTACGTTCTCAGGTCGGACCTCTGCACCGAATAATCGCCCGGCCACTTCGGATACTTTCGCCTTTCGGTCTGAAGCATCCCCATCGGAGGCCATTGTTGCGGAAGTACCAACGCAAAGAAGGTCAGCATTGAAAGCCTGACGAACACGACGAACCAATATGGCTACGTCTGCACCTTGCCGTCCACGGTAAGTATGAAGTTCGTCAAGCACCAGGAATCGAAGTCCCACGGCAGCACGAACGATAGCTTTATCCAAGTCGTTCTGCCGTGTCATAAGCAGTTCAAGCATCATAAAGTTTGTCAGGATAATATCTGGCGGATTAATTGCCATAGCCTGACGCTCTTCTTCTTTTTCCTGACCGGTATACCGTCCGAAGGTCACTGGTTGTTGGTTCTTGCCATAACCAAGACAAAGGAACTTTTCGAGTTCTTCAAGCTGGCTGTTGCAGAGAGCATTCATCGGATAAATAATGATTGCCCTTATCCGCTTGCCTTCGCTTCCAGCCTTCTTTTCCTTCAATATAGCGTCAACAATAGGGATAAAATAACTCAACGACTTGCCGGAACCAGTTCCAGTTGTCAGAACGTAGCTGTCCCCGCGTTGGGCGATGCCGATAGCTTCATCTTGATGTTTATGCAAAGGAAGGGTGAAACCAAGGTTTTCAGAATCCTTGCCTATTCTGAATATTTTGGTGCATTCGGAATCGAGGATTTTTTCTGAGACGAGTTGTTCAACAGTTCTGCCGGGGACAAAGCTTGGGTTGAGTTGAATAAGGGGGGAAGGACAAAAGTGCTGACCCTCGTAGATTGCATCAACAAAAGTCTTAATATCTTTTGCGTGGAACTTGGAAAAACTCCTCGAAAATGCCTCGTACTCGCCGATTACGCGGTCACGGAAATCAAAAACATTCATTTGCCCCCCAGCAATGCAGTGTTTTGGCAACTCATTAAAATTACGGTGTATAAGTCAATAAAACGGCGACGTTAAAATACATTTTTAACCCAGGTAAGTCAAGGAAACCCCGTTGACATATAGCATATTTAAGGATAATTTAGAGCTATATTAAATATAAAGGAAGTCATTATGGAAATCAGCATTCCGAAGCGCCGTGGAAGACCGCCAAAGAAGGACCCGGCAGACTTGAAAGCTTCGCCGGCAGAAAGTAGATTGCTTCGTGTTATTGCACCACCAAGAATTGATTCACTTCTCCGTCAGATGCAAAGCAAATTTGGGTACTCAGAAAGCGAAATAGTCCGTAGGGCATTGGATGCCTATTTAGAGCAGTTTATTGCCAAAGGCGATATCAAGGACCTTTGATTCGTTGCACGTCAAAGACCCGTTGACGTGAATTTGAATATCCGACATCGACAAGTGAATTGTCGGAAATGCTAAACCACAAACCAAACTCTCCATCCTGAATGCCGTCGGATTTATTCCGGGGGCATTTGTCGTTTCTGTAAACTTTATTCGCCATCTTTCGATATCCTTCCACCAGAAAATCCGCCATCATTCCAGATGTATCAAGCAATAATACCCTGTAAAACTTGGCATTTAGCTTAAAATATCTTGCTGACATTTCTGAAATCCTGTGATAATATTATGCTATAATAAAGCATATTACAAAAGGGAGGTAGCATGGATTTGTCAGTACCAGGAAGAAAAGCAACGCTGAAGGATATCCTTTCACCCCGGTTGCCGGAACCGGAGAGAGCGGAGTTCCGCGAGTGGGCTGAAAATGTTTGCACGGAAGATTTTGTTAAATGTTTACCGACGTACTTTTCTGTCGAAGAAATCAACACGGCGCTTGCGGAATACGTGTCTGAAAGGTTTCAGGAACTGGAATTTTTCTGTGATGCCCGGATTGATGCAGTGATTACAATTGGTCCCAACCGGTATGAATACCGTTGCTACAACGAAGCGATGCAGACTTGACCTCAAATCAGAACATGGGCGAATTATATATTGGGTACCCTGAACGATTTCATTAAACAAAAAAAGGAGGACATCCTGAACGAAATTGAACTAATGCTGATTTTATGTACTGCCACGCTGGTGGTAAGTTTTTATGCCGGTTGCAGTAAGATAGCGAATGTCATCGGTTCGTTTACTATTAACATTATTAACGACGCCGATGGGCAGAAACAATTAAACGAAGAACCGGTAGCAGAAAACAAAGATTAAACCGGTACTACGACTCGATTACGATTTACCGATATAGTGAAGTGCCGAAATCTTCGAAAACGAATAAATTTCGCTTCCATATCGACGCACCGTAGCCAGTACGAAGCGGAAAGATGTATTTCTGGATTGGAGAGAGTTGGAAAGAAGGGTGATACAGCTTCTTGATGTAAAGAGGTCAATAGATGAATTATGGGTTTGCTGTAAAATACCGCGTAGTAGAGCAGAACATTGACAACACATTGTACAATCGAACCGACCTGAGTTTGTTCAAAGTTTTATCAAGTTTGTAGTCGCGAGAATTGTCTGGCCAGAGAATCACTCTGGCCAGATCGGCGGCTGGAAGTATTGCCGCCGACATTTTAGACACAAAAAAAGCCCCACACTGCTCGTCAATCCCTTGCGGGGTATGACAAAAACAGATGTGGGGCTAATTTCTTTTCAATAATCGGAACAAACTTCGTGTTGCCGTGAAAATCAATACCGAAGTCTGCCGACGGAATACCAGAAAATTAATGACCGAGATAATGTTCCGTGATGGAAATTCTGTTATGACCCATTTCTTCGCTTACTTGCCCAAGGCTGGTTTTTTCACCGAACCCTGCACCCCTTAATTCCGAATATCTCTCCTGTGCAAAGCACCATCTTAATCCATGACTACCATTATACTGTTGGTCTGTACGTTCAGACGCCGATTTTAGGTCTTCACGATATGTATCCACGCTATGCGACAATGAACCATGCTCGGCTATATGTTGAACAAGCCGTTCATATGTCTCCGGTGAAAGGTTGCCGATATTTTCCTTGCCACCTTTACCTACGAAATCGAACGTCCCGACAACTTTTTCGGTGCAATCTTGCGACATACCATTTAATTGTCCAGCAGTGATATTGCTTGCTTCCGATAGTCTCGCGCCGGATTCTAACTGAATTTGTGCCACGAGCTGAGATATCCCGGACAGGTTTTCAACTAATTTAGCCGGGTCATCATACGCACGGGAACCTTCAAATCTGCTTAATTCCGCCCTTGCTTCCGGTCGGAGTTCATCAATCGCAGTTCTAAAATCAGGGTCTCGCTCTATTCCTCTTACACTTTGCGAAAATGATTCTATTGCCTGCTCCAGTTTTCCAAGCGCAGCGCAATATTGACTAAAATGACTGTAGCTTACGTCTTGCTCAATTTTATCCGCCAAAAACGACCGAACCGCTTCTGCATCCAGCTTTTCCATGTCCTTTATACCGAGTTCGGATTTTGCGTATTCACCGAATTCAATCCAGCGCTCAATATAGTTAGACATGGTGCCAGCCGAATAAATTCCGGTTTTTTCTGCTATCGCTTCGGATGTCGCGGACAAACCAGCACTTGATAGTTCTGAACGTGCTTCGGCTTTCGCTTCGTATTTGCTTTCACCAAGTTTATTCACTTCAACAGACAACCTACCACATTGACTACTAATTGAACCACGCATGGGAACCTCGCTTTCTTCCAGAATTTGTGAATACCCGCTGGCGTCGGACGGCGGAGTTAAGACTGAGCGCCTATTTTATGCCGTATGGCAAAGGGCAGGTGTCACCCATGTTCGCTTTTACAACCTGAACGGGTTGGTCATTATGCGGTGCTAAACGCTCGCAATGACGGCGATTGAAACCAAGGCTTTTTTCTGACGTTTACAACTGCGTTTTTGACGATTTCGTGTTGTTTTGGCTGTATGCCAAAACTTCACGAACTCGTGACCACTTTATGTGAAAACAACCTTGACGATTGAGAGTTGACTGTCGCGGTTGTCAGAGTTAGATGATGGATTATTAATTGATTGCAAAATGAACGGATAAGGAAACGTTATGGACGCAAAAGAACTTTTGCTTTGGTTTGCACGCCAGGAGATAGCTTTGCAGCAACAAATTATGCAAAGCATGATGGACGTGCGGAGAGAATACCTTAATGATTGTCGCTTGCATAAAAAGAAACCAGACGAAACCCCGGAGAATATTCATGGCTATCTGATAAAAGCTTTAAGGATAGCATGGAGGGAATCGGACGGTAGAAAGTTGTCAATCAGGGATGACTTAATATTGATTGACCAGAAGAAAGCAGAGCTTGAAGTATTGAAACTTAAAAGCAGGTCTGCAAGGAAACCGGTGAAGCGTGAGAAACTGGAAGGAGAGTGGGAACACATTATTGAAAAACTACGGGAGGAAGGGCTTTCATATTCAAGGATTTGTGACTATCTGGCTTCAAACCACAAGAAGAGAATCAGTAAAAGCTACTTGTTCAAAGTGTTTAATAATCGTGATTATTCAAAACCTGTATCAGTCGAAAAAGCACATGGAAACGGGTAAAACCGGAAAGAATGCAATAAAAGCAGAGAACCAGATAGGTATGGCTGGGGTTCAGTTAAGAAGTCTCAAGAGAGTAGAATTACTATACAATTAACTCCCTTGTAGCCGACAGTCAAGCTGTTTTATTGAATAATTACCAGTATTTCCGTAGTCTTATCAAATCTTCGATTATATCGGTAAAATCCTGACCACCAAATCTTATTTGAAATGGTGGTCTTTGTGTATGTCCTGCAAGAACAAGCAATTCAAGAATGTCGCTTGAATTTAACGTGTGAATGTCTTTGAGGCGGTCGTAGTATTATCCGACCAATTCAAACCTGCCAGAAACGAAATCTGGACGTTTCTGTGCACTATTGTGGATTGCTTAACAGGCTGATATTGATGGACTTTTGCTGAATACTATTTTCTTTGTTTTTCAAAAAATATCAGTCACATGAATTTTGCGACGCGATAAATCTGCGCCGGATACTCCAGGTCGCTATTCACTTCGTTCTGTGAGCGCCCCGGCATTGTCGGAATCAAAGCATTCCGACTGTCGGTGTCCAGTTTAGGCGGCTAAAACCATCCCGCCAACAAACATGGACATCGCAAGCGAAATTCAATAAAGGTCAACATCCTCTACCTGAACCTTTGGCGGAAATTTCCGAGATGTCCGGCTCGTTGGCCGTCCAGGTTCATGTGGGGTTTAAGGCATGGCGGAATTTCCGCTGACTCAATGCGAAAGTATTTCGTTTCCAGCATGGATGCCGTGAAGGGACACCAGCGAGTGTCCCAGGAGATGAAGGTTGTCGCCTCTAATCACAATTCCTGTTGCGATGTCAAAAACTGCCGAGGCGATACCAATCGTCCGGCGGTTTTCGCCTTTGATTGTGACAACACGCCATGCATGAGAAATAAATCCAAATACCTTGGAGTGGTAAAGAACCAACCTGAACCTCAATGGGTTTTCAAAAAACAAAAAATTCGAACTGCAATTAGGTATTTAATTTATTAACAAGAAAAGGCTTCTTTTTAGGGTACCACACAGACACCGTGGTTTATTGACAATCAGCTAAAACAAAGGTATTTGGCAACGAACAATCAACTACTTACGCGATTAGGCATGGTGTCAGTCAGACACCGTGCTTGAAATTCAAAATAGTTTCTCTTCTAACCCAGAATGTCAAAACCACGGTGTCTGTCAGACACTATGGTTTGTATATAAAACCCAGTAATTCGATTGAATATCGGTTCATTATATTACTAATAGTTGGAAACGAGTGTGTTTCAGTTTGTAGCGTGCTTGAAGTAGTTGCCACCGTGCTGAACATACCTGTACGTCCAATACGCAAAAAACCCGTAATAACGGGCTTTAAACTACAATAAATGTATAGGTGATTACGCCGGATTAGTCATTTTAGCTAAATTACTAACGTATTCTGCCCGCTTCGGGTCGGATTCAATAAACTTCTGAACACGCTTTGTCTTCGCATAATTGTTATGAGCTTCACGAATATTTGACTGATTAATCGTGCAATTTGTGTAGTTATTAAAATTAAGAACAAGATTTTCAATGCGAACAATATTGCCCTTCTCGCCAGTCATCTGGAAGTTTTTCAGTTCAGCCATTGTTGCTCTCACTGCAGACGGAACGTAATCAAAAGTTGCTACAGCCGTATCGTTCCCGTCAACGTCCTTCATTATAAATTTTTCCTGCATTTTGTAGACATTATGTGACCCGCCACCAACTTTATTATGTTTGGATTTTACAATATAGTTGATGTCTTCCAGAACTTTCAGTGCCCGAAATACCTGACTTCTTGAAACACCTGTAATTTCCTGAAGGGTATCTACACTTGGAAATGCTACCCCATTATTCATGTTTACGTGAATTTTGATTGCCAAATAAACCATAAGTGTATGCGGTCCCATATCTTTCGCGTCGCCAGACCGAAACATTTCACTAAAAATATGGACAAAATTTGTATCTACGTCATAAATATCTTTCAAACTCATATTCATTTCCCCATTCTGCTTTTGTGGATTTTGGGTTAAATCGTCTTTTAGACTTGATTCATAATTATGATGAGAATACTATCATCAAAAATCAAAGAAGTCAAGAAATAACCCTGTGATATCAACCACTTTGACAATTCTACGATTTAGGGATAAAAGTAGACCTTATCAAGAACAGAGGATAGTCGTATATATCCTCCTAAAACACTCGCCAGACACGTTTTTAGTATGATACATGCTACTGAAAACACGCTTCACGACGATTACACTCTGATATACCCACACCGAAACACCATCCCACTGTGTTTTAAGTATGATGCCGCGTAACTAAAAAACTTCTTGACGAAAGTTTTATCCCGGCCTATCATTTCGATAGTTGTCAAATTGTATGGAGACCATATGGATATCAAGCAGGCCGCAAAAATTATGAAAGCACTTTCCCATCCCAACCGACTTGAGATTTACCTCAGCATCGTAAAGGGTGACCAAGACGGATTTAAGACAGATGCTTGTGAATGTTGCGTCTCGGATATAATCGCTTCATTGAAAATCGGTGCACCAACCGTATCCCATCACCTTAAAGAACTTACCAATGCCGGTTTGATTACAACAGAACGCCAGGGAAAGTTCCTCATAGCCAAACCCAATCTGGCAACATGGGAAGAAGTCAAACGACTCTTGCCGGGTTAAGAGAAGAACCAATATCGAATTGTTTAAAGCCTGGACGCAGGCTTTTTATTTCAGCATACACTTCGACAAATATCAAAGTGTAAAACTATCAAACTGTCAAAGGAGAAGAGAAGATGAAATGCACATGTTGCTGTAAATCAGATAAGTGGACCACAGAGAATATTGGTGACCAAACCGGCAAGAATGCGATTGTAACCGGAGCAAACAGCGGAGTTGGCTACCATACCGCTTTGGAACTCGGACGTGCCGGCGCAAACGTAGTCATTGCCAGCAGGGATGAGGCACGGGGTAATACTGCCTTGAAGCAACTCCGCCAGGAAGCACCAGGAGCGAAATTCCGTCTTGAGTTTCTTGACCTGTCTGACCTTATGTCCGTTCGGCTATTTGCCGAGAAATATCTGGCGACAAACGAACCGTTGGACATACTTGTCAATAACGCCGGTATAATGGCTCTCCCGGAAAGAGAATTGACGGTTGAAGGATTTGAAAAGCAGTTCGGCACCAACCATCTTGGTCACTTTGCTCTCACCGGACTTCTACTTCCGGCGTTGCAAAGAAGCAAGACACCCCGCGTTGTTTCAGTGTCAAGTGCTGCGGCCACCTGGGGAAAGATTGAACTGGATAATCTGCAAAGCGAACGATTGTATAAACCGATGAGGACATACGGACAGTCAAAGCTTGCAAACTTGGCCTTTATGCTCGAACTTGGACGGCGGTTCCCTTGGCTGACTTCCGTAGCTTCACATCCTGGCGCTACCGTATCCAACCTTCAAAAACATAAATTTGAGTGTATTACCAAGATTATCGGTCAACATGGGTCACAGGGCGCACTACCATCACTACGAGCTTCCGTTGAAGAGACACGTTCAGGAACATACTATGGCCCAAAAAGCTGGTTTCAAATGCGTGGAACTCCGGTCGAAGTGAAGTTGCCATGTAGCTCACGGAAAAGCGAAGTGCATAGCAAGTTGTGGGAAAAGTCTGAACAACTCACCGGAGTTTGCTTTCAGTGTTAATCGAATGAAGTATGAGGCACTGAATACAAACGCGAAAGTTCAGTGCCTCATTCTTTGCTATTAAGAAACGTGGCGATTTTATCAAGACTCTTCCTAAATGGTTTATGTCTCCCGGAAAGCCAGTCAGATAACTGTTCCGGGTCGCGTTTCATGACAATGCCGAGCCGTTCAATACTCAATCCATTAGTCCAGCGATACCATTCTAACCGTTCAAGAGTGCCTTCCGGTTCCGGTCGAGGATTATACCCAAGGAACTTAATAATAGCCGGAATAAATCTTATCTCCGGTTCCCCGCGATTTAGTTCCCAGTTTGTTATGGTGCAGATGCTTACGCCTATTAGCTCAGCAACATTTTTCTGGCATAACCCCGCGTCCAGCCTTGCTTTTCTTAAATGGTCACCAGTGGTAATTGCTTGAACAGGATAACCCTTTGGTGTATTGTCATACGTTATGACTGTCCTGACTACATACAGTAAAGAATTGGGGGCGCAAGCGTGCCCCTGCGGCTATCTTGGCGATCCTCTCCACCCCTGCTCATGCACGCCGGTCATGGTCCAGCGCTACCGTTCCCGCATCTCCGGACCGTTGCTGGACCGGATCGACATTCACATCGAGGTGCCCGCCGTCAAGTACCGGGATTTGGCCGACGGCCGCGAGGGGGAGAGCTCACGGAGTATCGGCAGCCGCGTCGAAAAAGCCCGCGAGGTCCAGCGCGATCGCTTCAGTGGTTCGAAAGTACACAGCAATGCCCAGATGACGCCACGCTTCATCAAGAAATTCTGCGAGCCGGACGCAGCCGGCAACCGGATGCTCGAACTGGTCACCGACCGTCTTGGCCTCTCGGCCCGTTCCTACAGCCGCATCCTCAAGGTGGCCCGCACCATTGCCGACCTGGACGGCAGCGATGGGGTCCGCGAGCAGCACGTCTCTGAGGCGATCCAGTACCGCAGCCTGGATCGTAAGGCATCATCGTGACGTTCTCCTTTTTTGTCCGTATCCGCGTGCCTGGTCAAGTGTATGCAGTATGCGGAACGGCACATGCTAGATCATGAATTGTTAATAATTTTTTAGCTTGACTAAAGAAAGGGTGGCAAGTAAAATCCGGTTCTAATTTGGGGTAAACGCCATCAGCTTTGGTAGTACCGTCGGAGCAATAGTGAAATTACCAGTTTGTTATGTCCCAGCGTTTACAGGCTTTGCTTGTAATCACCATCACAAAACGGAGGTAAGAGATGTCAGAGTACGGCACACTGCAAGACCGCGTACGTTGCAAGTCACTGCTCAGCAAGGTCATGACTCCCGAGGAGACCATCCAGTTCTTCAAGCCGGGCATGAACCTCGGCTGGTCCGGATTCACCCCGGCCGGTTACCCCAAGGTGGTGCCCATTGCGCTGGCCGACCACGTGGAGAAGAACAACCTGCAGGGGAAGTGGAAGTTTAACCTCTTCATCGGCGCCTCCGTCGGGGCCGAGACCGAGGACCGCTGGGCCACCCTCGACATGATCGACCGCCGCTGGCCGTACCAGACCGGCAAGAACATCGCCGCCGGCATCAACGAAGGCCGCATCCGGATGGGTGACAAGCACCTCTCTCTCTTCGCGCAGGATCTGGGCTACGGTTTCTACACCAAGGACAGCGAGACTGGCCGTCTCGATCTGGGCATTATCGAAGTTTCCGCCATCACCGAGGACGGCGGCCTGGTTCCCACCACCTCCTGCGGCGTCATCCCCGAGATCCTGATGCAGTGCGACAGGATCATCGTCGAGGTGAACACCGGCGAGCCTTCCTTCGAAGGGATTCACGACATCATTGTCTGCGAGAATCCGCCCAATCGTAAGGTCATCGGCATCACCAAGACTGACGAACGGGTCGGCACAACCTACGTTCCGTGCGATCCGAGCAAGATCATTGCCGTGGTCGAGTCCAAGCTCCGTGACAAGGGGCGTGCCTTTGCCGAGCAGGACGACACCTCCGAGGCAATCGCCAACCACCTCATCGACTTCTTCTCCCATGAAGTGAAGGCCGGCCGTCTCCCCAAGAACCTCCTTCCGATCCAGTCTGGCGTCGGATCCATTGCCAACGCCGTCATCGGCGGTCTGGCCAAGGGGCCCTTCTACAACCTGACCGTTTTCACCGAGGTTCTGCAGGACACCATTCTGGATCTTTTTGATTCCGGCAAGTGCGATGCCGCTTCTGCCTGCTCCCTGTCGCTCTCCGAGAGCCCGGGCTTCCCGCGCTTCTTCGAGAACTGGGACAAGTACTTCGGCAAGTGCACCCTTCGTCCGCTCTCCATTTCCAACGCCCCTGAGCCGATCCGTCGCCTCGGGTGCATCGCCATGAACACCCCGGTTGAGATCGACATCTACGCCCACGCCAACTCCACGCTGGTCGGCGGTACCCGGATGATCAACGGCCTCGGCGGTTCCGGCGACTTCCTCCGTAACGGCTTCCTGAAGATCATGCACACCCCGTCGAGCCGTCCTTCCAAGACCGACCCGAACGGTATCTCCTGCGTGGTGCCGCACTGCTCCCACATCGACCACACCGAGCATGACCTGGACTGCGTCGTTACCGAGCAGGGTCTGGCCGACCTCCGCGGCATGGCTCCGAAGGAGCGGGCCAAGCGCATCATCGAGAAGTGCGCCCACCCGGACTACAAGCCGATCCTCAGCGAGTACCTGGAGATCGCCACAAAGGACTGCCTTGCCCGCAAGGTCGGCCACGAGCCGCAGCTGTGGGACCGCGCCTTCAAGATGCACCTCAACCTGGAGCGCAACGGCACCATGAAGATCAAGAACTGGGACGTGAAGATCGACCTCTGCGAGGGGTAAGCTCTCGTACCGTTCCGCAAACAAAAAACCCCACCGGTCTCCCGGTGGGGTTTTTTGTTTCAGTCTTATTGGGCAGCGAAGAAAAGGCCGCCTGGCGATACGTGGCCGGCAAGGGCGGGAGTCGACGCCCCATGCCCTTGCCGACCCCCTATTACAGTGGAATCAGGACTGCCTGCGGGGCTGCCCGCTCTTGGAACTGCGGTATTCGACAATCGGCCCGTTGGAAGACGAGCGCTCGCCCCAAGGGGAACGTTTGGCACTGCTGGGCCTGCTGCCGCCCGTTTTGCCGTTATCGCGGGGACCGTAGCTTTTACGGGCACCACTGGTGGAGCCTGCCGGTCTACTCCCTTTCCCGGCAGAGACGCGGGAGAGGGGGCGGCGCGGCTCAAGCCCCGGGATCCGGTGTTCGGGCAGGGATTGGCCGATGTAGCGCTCGATGCGGGCCAGGTAGCTGACCTCGTTAAGGGAGGCGAAGGAGATGGCGATGCCCGATGCCCCTGCCCGGCCGGTGCGGCCGATGCGGTGGACATAGTCCTCGGCGAATTTCGGCAGGTCGAAGTTGATGACATGGCTGATGCCGGTTACATCCAAGCCGCGGGCCGCCACGTCGGTGGCCACCAGAAGCCGTATCCTTCCCTGCTTCATGGCGGCGATGGTCCGGTTGCGGGCATTCTGGGGCATGTCGCCATGGAGGGCCGCGGCGGAATGTCCCTGATTCCTGAGCTCGACGGCCATATTCTCGGCGTCGCGCTTGGTGGCGGAGAAGATGATCGCCTTGTGGACGTCGCCATCGGTGATCAGGTGCTGAAGCAACCTGTTTTTGTGGGACAGGTCGTCGGCCACATGGAGGCGCTGTTCGATATTCTCATGGGTCGTTTTGGGGCCCGTGATCTCGATCCGCTCCGGTTCGCGCAGCAACCTCCCTGCCAGGCGCGCCATGGCATTGTCCATGGTGGCCGTGAAGAGGAGGGTCTGGCGGTCGGCGGGGGTAGCGGCGGCGATCCGGTCCACGTCATCGCTGAACCCCATGTCGAGCATCCGGTCGGCTTCGTCGAGGACCAGCATCTCAAGGCGGGAAAGGTCGAGGCTCCTCCGATCCAGCAGGTCCACGAGGCGCCCAGGCGTGGCTACGATCAGGTCCACCGGAGCCGAAAGGAGCCGGAGTTGTTCCCGATAGGGCATGCCGCCGAGGATGGCGCCGCTGCGTACCCGCAGGAGCTTGCCGTAGGAGCGGACCGCGTCGGTCACTTGGTTGGCCAGCTCCCGGGTGGGGGTCAGGACGAGCACTCGGGGACCGCGGCCGGGCTTTTGGGCAGGGGCTGCCAGACGCTGGAGGGCTGGAAGGACAAAGGCTGCGGTCTTGCCGGTGCCGGTCTGGGCAGTGGCTAGAAGGTCGCGACCCACCAATGCTCTGGGTATCGCTTCGGCCTGAATCGGGGTCGGATCAGTGTAGCCGCACGCGGCGACCGCCTTGAGGATGGGGGGGAGGAGGTTCAGTTCAGCAAAAGTCATTGAATCGTTTCCTTTAGGGTCGTTTCCGGACGCCAACGGACATAGCCGATCGGATTGCGGGCATGCAACGCACCATGCCACGCGCGTCGCGAAGGGCGCCGTGATCGTCACCGGAAAGACATGAAGAGTACGCGTGTGAGCCGCAGGGCAACCTGATGCCCTAATGGGGGACGGCAACAACACAGAATTGACTGGCATGAAACATCGTCGCCAACCGTTTGTGCTGCTGCGCCGTGAGGCGTTGCCGTAAGCAGAGGGGGGTTAGTGAGCGATGAAGCAAATGGCGGGGGTACTTCGGGGTGTGCCTGGTGGCAGGTTCCGCCTGAGCGTTGATCAGTCAACGGGCACCATACGGGATAATTTATGAAATGACAAGGATTATTTCCGGGCCTTGGGGTGGGCCTTGTCGTAGACCTCCATGAGGCGGTCGATGCCCACGTGGGTGTACTTCTGGGTCGTGGAGAGGGAGGCGTGGCCCAGGAGCTCCTGGATGGCCCGCAGATCTGCCCCCCCTTCGAGCATGTGGGTGGCGAAGGTGTGGCGGAGGGTGTGGGGAGAGATCTTCCGCATGGCAGCGATCCGAAGGATATGCTTGTCTATCACGCGCCGAACGCTGCGGGGGGTGAGCCGGCCGCCCCGGGCGTTGGTGAAGAGGGGAGCGTCGGGGTGGGGATGGTTCCGCGCCTCGAGGTAGCGGGAGAGGGAGGTGCGGGCGTGGCTTCCTACCGGCACGATCCGTTCCTTGCTCCCCTTGCCGAGGACCCGCACGGTGCCGTCGTCCAGGTCGATTCCCCCAACGTTCAGGCCGGTGAGCTCCGAAACCCGAACACCGCATGAATAGAGGGTTTCGAGGATGGCCCGGTCCCGCAGGCTCAACAGATCCGTTTCCCGGGGTGTTTCCACCAGGGCTGTCACCTCGTCGATGGAGAGATGATAGGGGACTCTTTTCTCTTTCTTGGGGGTGGAGACCAGCTCCGCGGGGTTCTTGGCGAGGCTCCCGATCCGGACCAGATGCTTGAAGAAGGCCCGCACCGCCGCCAGCTTCCGGCCCACGGAGCTTTTTGTGTGGTCCCGGTGCAGGAGCGCGAGCCAGCGCCGGATCAGGAGGTGCGAAACCCCCTCCGGCTCCGCCGACGAACCCAACTCGACCTGGACAAATTCCCGGAACTGGGCCAGGTCTGAGCGGTAGGCGGCCAGGGTGTTGGGCGAGGCATTGCGTTCCGTTTCCAGGTGGCGGATAAAGGCGGCTATCTCCTGTTCCATGGTGGCTCCTTTTTCGTAGCAGTCAGCATAGCAGATTTTTCGTGTAAACCGAACTCCGGTTGTTTCGGGGGGAAAAACAGGATATCCTTCTCTGGTTCCCCTTGTTCTTGACAAGGGTCGAGGCGCTGGGACGGCGCGAGAAGTACGATTCTGAAAGTTCAATATCCGGGGAGGTACATGATATCGTGAAACGGGTGGTCATCATCGGCATGGGGTTCGGCGGTATCCGGGCGGCCCGCGTTCTGGCGGGGAAAGGGCTCGACGTGGTGCTGGTGGACCGGAACAACTACCACCTCTTTCAGCCCCTCCTCTACCAGGTGGGAACGGCGGGCCTCGAGCAGGAATCCATTGCCTACCCGGTGCGGGCCATGGCCCGGCAGTGGCCCGGCACCCGCTTTCACTTGGCGGAGGTGACTGGCATTGATTTCGAGGCCCGGGAGGTGGTCACCGACAGCAGACGCATCCCCTACGATTACCTGGTGATTGGCGCCGGGAGCGTCACCAACTACTTCGGTCTCGAATCGGTGGAGCGCCAAGCCTTTGACCTGAAGGAGCTCATCGACGGGGAGCGGCTTCGCAACCATATCCTCACCGCCTTCGAGCGGGCGATGGTGGAGCCCGACCCGGCCCGGCGACGGGCCCTCATGACCTTCGTCATCGTGGGTGGTGGACCCACCGGGGTCGAGTTTGCCGGTGCCCTCATGGAGCTCGTTCGCTACGTCCTGGCCAAGGACTACCCCGATCTGAGCGTCCAGGCGGCGCGGGTCGTGCTGGTGGAGGCCTTTGACCGGCTCCTGGCCGCCATGCCGCCGGAGCTGCAGGTGTACACTCTGGAGAAGCTCCGAAGCATGGGGGTGGAAGTCCTTTTCAACGCCCGGGTGGTGGATGCGGGGCCCGAGCAGGTCGCCCTCCACGACGGTGCCATCATCCCGGCCCATACCCTTTTCTGGTCGGCGGGGGTCAAGGCGGCTCCCCTGGCCGGGACTCTTGGCGTCACTCCCAAGGCGGGGGGGCGGATCCCCGTGGAGCCGGACCTGACCATCGCCGGGCATCCCGAAGTCTTCGTCATCGGCGACATGGCGTACTTTGAGCAGGACGGCGCGGCGCTTCCCATGGTGGCGCCAGTGGCGATGCAGATGGGGACCTATGCCGGAGAGGCCATCGTAGCCCGGGAGAAGGGGGAGACTCTCCCCCAATTCCGGTACCGCGACCGGGGAAGTATGGCCACCATCGGGCGGAGCGCGGCCGTTGCGTGCGCATTCGGGATGAAGTTCCGGGGGTATGCGGCGTGGCTCGTCTGGCTCCTGCTCCACCTCTACTACCTGATCGGCTTCCGCAACCGGATCGTCGTCATGCTCAACTGGATCTGGTACTACTGGTTCCATGAGCGGCAGGTGCGACTTATCACCGAGCGGGTGGAGGAGTGAGCCACACCGTTGCCATCGAACGGGCCGGGAGTTACCGGCCCGACGTCGTTCAGCCCGCCCTTGCCCGGCTTCTGGCGCCCTTGGGGGGCATGGCTGCCTTCGTGAAGCCAGGGGAGCGGGTTCTCCTCAAGCCGAACATGCTCGCCGCCAGGGAGCCGGAGCGGGCGGTCACGACCCACCCGGAGCTGCTCCGGCAGGTGATCGGGCTGGTGCGGGAGGCCGGTGGGATTCCGCTCGTGGGTGACTCCCCCGGCGTCGGCGGCTTCCGGCGGGTGGCGGAGCGAAGCGGCATCCTGGCTGTGGTGGAGGAGACCGGGGCCGAGTTCGTCCCCTTCGACGAGACGGTGACGGTGCGGGGCCAGGGGCTCTTCAGGGAGTTTCAGATTGCCCGTCCGTACCTGGAGGCCGATCGCCTCATCAACCTTCCCAAGCTCAAGACCCACGAGATGATGACCATGACCTGCGCCGTGAAGAACCTCTTCGGCGCGGTGGTAGGAGCCGCCAAGGCGGGGTGGCACCTGAAGGCAGGGGCCGACCGGGAGCTCTTCGCCCGGATGCTTCTGGAGATCTACCTCCTGCGCAGGCCCGACCTGACCATCGTTGACGGCATCCTCGCCATGGAGGGTGACGGGCCGGGAAGCGGCGACCCTCGCCCCTGCGGCCTTCTCCTTGCCGGCACGAATCCGGTGGCGGTGGATGTCATCGCCGCCGAACTGGCCGGTATCCCCAAGAAGCTCCTCTGGGTGGAGCGGGCCGCCGAGGCGCAAGGCATCGACGGCTGGGACCGGACCGCCATCGAGACCCGGGGAGTGGCGGTCGATGAGGTGAAAATTCACCCCTTCCGCCTCCCCCACCTCTCCGATGTCCAGTTCGGCCTTCCCCGTTTCCTCAAGAACCGGCTCCGCCACTACCTCACCTCGCGCCCCTGCGGGAATCCCGAGACCTGCACCCTCTGCGGCATCTGTCGCGACGCCTGCCCACCCGGGGCCATCGAGATTCGGGAGGGGAGGCTCCATTTCGATTACCACGCCTGCATCCGCTGTTTCTGCTGCCGGGAGCTCTGCCCCGAGGGGGCTCTCGGCGTACGGGAAGGGGCGCTCCTGAAAATGATTAAGAGATGTGTATAAAGATATTTAATCGCCCCCTCCGTTGACATTGTCCGGGGGGGTGATTACTATTGAATCAGGCCCGCGAAGGCGGGAACATCATTGCGAAAGGAGAACTCGGCCATGTGGACCACGATCTATATGCTTCGCCCGGTAACCCGTTGCAAGGAGGGTTGCCGACTCTTGCCCGTCGCGTAGTGCGGCGGGCTTAACCACCAGCCCCCTGCCCCATGGCAGGGGGCTTTTTCGTGTCAACGGTTCCAGCGCGGGACCGTTTCTGTTATACATACTTCTCACAACGTATCCCTCTTCGAGGTCGTCATGAAAAAAGTCTCCATCATCGCCGCGGTGCTCGTCCTGGCCGTGGCCGGCGGGTTCTACGTCTTTGCCACACGGGAGCCGGAGCGGACCTACAAGACCGCCCCCGCGGAACGGGGCGACATTGTCGCCACGGTCTCAGCCACCGGCAACCTCTCCGCCGTTACCACCGTTCAGGTGGGGACCCAGGTTTCGGGGACCATTCAGAGGCTCTTCGTCGACTTCAACTCTCCCGTGAAGAAGGGGGAGGTCATTGCCCAGATTGATCCGGCCCTCTTCAGCGCCGAGATGGAGCAGACCCGGGGGAATTCCCTCGCGGCCCAGGCGAACCTCGCCAAGGCCCGGGCCACCGCCGTTGATGCGAAACGGACCATGGCCCGTAACCGGCAGCTGGTGAAGGACGGGGTTGTCTCCCAGGGGGACTTCGATACCGCGGAAACTCGTTATGAAGAATCCGTTGCCGCCGTGAAGGCTGCCGAGGCCACCGTGGTCCAGACCCGGGGGGCCCTGGCCCGGGCCGAGACGAACCTGAAGAATGCCACCATCCGCTCGCCGGTGGACGGTGTCGTCATCTCCCGCAGCGTCGACGTGGGGCAGACCGTTGCCGCCTCCTTCCAGACTCCGACCCTCTTCACCATTGCCCAGGATCTCACCCGGATGCAGATCGAGACCAGCGTCGACGAGGCTGACATCAGTCGGGTTCGGGTGGGGCAGCCGGTTTCCTTTACGGTGGACGCCTATCCTGACACCCCATTCAAGGCCCGGGTGGCGCAGGTGCGCAATGCCCCGGTGGTTACCCAGAACGTGGTCACCTATGTGGTGGTGATCACCGTGGCCAACCCCGACCTGAAGCTCAAGCCGGGGATGACCGCCAACGTGGCCATCGAGGTGGGGCGAAAGGACAACGTCCTCAAGGTGCCCAAGGCGGCGCTCCGCTACAAGCCCCGCTCCGACAAGGAAGAAAGTGATGAGCCCCGTGCCACGGGGCGCCCGGCGGGGATGAAGGGGAAGCAGGAGGGGGGACAGCAGGTTTTTGTCCTGTCGGCAGAGAAGAAACCGGTTCCGGTGAAGATCGCCACGGGTCTCGGCAACGACAGCCACGTGGAGGTGGCTAGCGGCGGTCTCAAGGAGGGGGATAAGGTCATCGTCCAGGAGTCCAATCCCAAGGAGAAGCAGAAGAAGAGCGGCGGCGGGCCGCCCATGAGGTTCTGATGGAGCGGGTCGTCGAAATAACGAACGTCACCAAGGTCTATGCCATGGGGGATCAGCGGGTGGAGGCCCTGCGGGGGGTTTCCTTCGTGGTGGAGCCCGGTGAGTTCATCGCCATCATGGGGGCCTCGGGGAGCGGGAAGTCCACCTGTATGAACATCCTCGGCTGCCTCGATGTTCCCACCGCCGGCGACTACCACCTGGGGGGAGTGAACGTGGGGCGCCTCTCTCCCAATGAGCTGGCCGAACTCCGCAATCGGAAGCTCGGCTTCGTCTTCCAGGGGTTCAACCTCCTGAAGCGGACGAGCGCCCGGGAGAACGTGGAGCTTCCCCTCATTTACGGCGGCGTGCCGGCGGCGGAGCGCCGCGATCGGGCCATGGCCGCCCTCGGCATGGTGGGGCTCGCCGATCGGGCCGATCACTACAGCAACCAGCTCTCAGGGGGGCAGCAGCAGCGGGTGGCCATCGCCCGGGCGCTGGTGAACGATCCGGCGCTGCTTCTGGCCGACGAGCCCACCGGCAACCTGGATACCGCCACCAGCGAGGAAATCATGCGGATCTTCGGCGAGCTGAACGGCCGGGGGATCACCATCATCATGGTTACCCACGAGCCGGACATTGCCGCCCATGCAACAAGGGCCATGACCTTCCGGGACGGCATGATCCTCGACGACAGCCGCAACGGCGGCAACAGAGCGTCTGGTGAGGGGGGCTTCTGATGGATCTCCTCATGTGCCTCCGGATATCGCTGCGGGCCCTGCGCAGCAACAAGATGCGCTCGTTCCTCACCATGCTCGGGATCATCATCGGCATTGCCGCGGTCATCATCATGATTGCCATCGGCTCCGGCGCCCGCAAGATCATTTCCGACCAGATTGCCAGCATCGGCAGCAACATTATCCTCGTCATCCCCGGCACTACCACAGCCGGCGGCCTCCGGGCCGGGGCCGGCACTACCCCGACGCTCACCCAGGACGACGCCAAGGCCGTCAATACCGAGCTCCCCTCGGTGCTCCGCGCGGCCCCGTCGGTGCGGGGAACGGCACAGGTGGTCTACGGCAACATGAACTGGTCCACGATCATCATGGGGATCACGCCGGAATTTCTGGATATCCGCACCTGGCCCGTGGTGGAAGGTCGCGAATTTTCCCCGTCGGATGTGGAGGGGGCTACCAAGAACTGCATCATCGGCCAGACCGTGGCCGAGAATCTCTTCGGGAGCGACGACCCCATCGGCAAGTCGATCCGGATCAAGCGGGTTCCCTTCACGGTGGTGGGACTTCTGGAGGAGAAGGGGCAGTCGGCCCAGGGGAGCGACCAGGACGACATTATCCTCGTGCCGCTCAGTACCGCCCAGCGGAAGATTCTCGGCGCCCAGTTCCCGAACACCGTCGGCTCCATCCTTGTGCAGGCCCGGAGCAAGGAGCTCCTCAGCCAGGCCCAGGAGGAAGTCACAACCCTCCTGGATCAGCGGCACCGGATCGGCCCCGGCAAGGAGCGGGACTACTCGGTCCGCAACCTTTCGGAGATCCTGGCAGCCTCGGAGCAGTCGTCGCGGGTCATGTCGATCCTTCTCGGAGCGGTGGCCTCCATCTCCCTGGTGGTGGGGGGGATCGGCATCATGAACATCATGCTCGTGTCGGTGACGGAGCGGACCCGGGAGATCGGCATCCGCATGGCCATCGGCGCGAAACAGGGGGACATCCTCCTCCAGTTCCTGACCGAGGCGGTGCTGCTGACGCTCTTCGGGGGGATTATCGGGATGGTGATCGGCGTGGCCGGGGCTCAGCTGGTGACGACGTTCTTTGACTGGCCGACCCTCATCTCGGCCCGGGCGATTCTCCTTTCCTTCGGCTTCTCCGCAGGGGTGGGGATCTTTTTCGGGTTCTATCCGGCCCGCAAGGCCGCCTCCCTCAATCCTATCGAGGCGCTCCGCTACGAGTGATTCGCAGCAGGTAATCCAATGAACGAGAAAAGGGGAAAGGCCAATGGACCTTTCCCCTTTTTCGTACTTCTATTCTCACCATATCCTGCTGGACGGATGCTAATCCACCTTGGATTTCTCCCCCGCCGGCTTCTTCCGGGGCCGGCGGCGTTTCATCGCCTCGCCTTCCGCGACTTTCTTTTCCCCCTCCGGATGCTTCCTTCCGTGGTGGGTCGGTCCCTTGGCCCTGGTCTCGTGGCTCTTGGGCCTGGGCTTCACCCGCTTGAAGTCGTGCACGAAGAGGTCGTCCTCGGCCCACTCCACCGTGATCTTGTCCTTGATGTACTCGTGGATCGCCTCCAGGTGGAAGGCGCCGTCCTCGTCGGCCATGGAGATGGCCATCCCCTCGGCTCCGGCCCGGGCGGTGCGGCCGATGCGGTGGACGTAGTCCTCGGCGTCCTGGGGGAGATCATAGTTGATGACGTGGGAAACGCCGTCGATGTGGAGGCCCCGGGAGGCCACGTCGGTGGCGATCATGATCGGGAGCTTGCCGCTCTTGAAATCATCCAGGATCTTGAGGCGTTTGCGCTGCTCCACGTCGCCGGAGATGACCCGGCAGGGGAAGTCGTTGGCGTTCAGCCGCTCGTCCAGGAACTCCGCCTCCCGCTTGGTGTTGACGAAGATCATGGTCCGCTCCATCCCCTTCTTGCGGAGCAGTCCCAGGAGGAGCGGAAACTTCTCCTTCCGCCCCACGTGGTAGAGGACCTGCTCCACCCGCTCGGCGGTCATCTGCTCGGGGGTGACCGCCACCTTCTCGGGGACGTTCATGAACTCGTAGGCGAGCTCCATGACCCGCTGGTTGAGGGTGGCGGAGAACATGAGGTTCTGGCGCTTGTCGAAGGGGGGAAGCCGCCGGAGGATGAAGCGGAGGTCGGCGATAAACCCCATATCGAACATCCGGTCCGCCTCGTCGATGACGAGCACTTCGATGTCCTTGAGGGAGTAGACCTTCTGCTTCAGATAGTCGATGAGCCGTCCCGGGGTGCCGACCACCACGTCGGCCCCATCCTTCAGGGCGCTCCGCTGCTTCATGTAGTCGACCCCGCCGTAGATGGCCTGGATGGTGAAGCCGCAGTGGGCGCCCAGGGCCTGGGCATCCTTGTCGATCTGGACCACCAGCTCCCGGGTGGGGGCCAGGATCAGGGCCCGCGGGTTGCGGGTTTCCTCTCCCCTGGGGTTGTTCAGGAGCCGGGTGAAGAGGCTGATGAGAAAGGCGGCGGTCTTGCCGGTGCCGGTCTGGGCCTGGCCGGCCACATCCTTGCCGGAAAGGGCCAGGGGGAGGGTCTTTTCCTGAATGGGGGTGCAGTCGGTGAAGCCGGTATCGGCGATTCCCCGTTGCACCTGCTCGGGGAGGTTCAAGTCACTGAATTTCATCTGGTGTTCCTTTTTTTCGTTATTTCAATCAGATAGCTATAGCACAGCAGTCCGCAAATGGCAAGAAAAGCGCTTCCGCGCCTCCGGGCTTTTGTGGTATGGTACGCCCACTTTTCCCCGCCGAGGACCTTACTGAATGCAGCGCATGATTGAAATCGACTCCCCCTTTTTCCTGAACCCCGACGAGCTTGCGACACCCGCCGACTGGGCCGCCGTCTTCGGCAACGCCAACCCCCTGGCCCTGGAGATCGGCTGCGGCATCGGCGATTTCATTGCCCGGACCGCCGCCGACAATCCCGCCACCAACTACATCGCCATCGACTTTTACAACAAGGGGTGCGACAAGACCTGCCGCCGGCTCGAACGGCTGGGGCTCACCAACGTGCGCGTCGTGCGGGACGAGGCCCGCAAGTTCATCGCCGAGCGGATTCCGAAAGGGTCCCTCGCGGCGGTCCACATCAACTGTCCCGACCCGTGGCCCAAGAAGCGGCACCGCAAGCGCCGGCTCGTGAACCGGCAGTTTGCCGAATCCATCCGCGACTACCTGGCGCCGGGAGGGGATTTCTACTTCGCCACCGACTTCGACGACTACGGCATCGACGTGGCGGAGTTCATGCCGGGGGTGGAGGGGTACGGGAACATGCTTGCCCCGGACCGCTACCGCCACGGGCTGGAGGGATACCATCTCTCAAAGTACATGATGCGGTTCCTGGACGAGGGGAAGCGGATCTACTTCGTCCACTACCGGAAATCAGCGGGAGGCGCTGAGTGAGCGGCGAGAAGCGCTACCTGACTGACCACCTCCCCGGCACCGGCGGCACCATCAAGGAGACCGCCGAGGATTTCGTGGTGGAGGAGATTCCCCTCTACCTCCCCTGCGGCGAGGGCGAGCACGTCTACGCCCTCATCGAAAAGCGGGGGGTGACGACCCTCGATGCCATCCGCCGCCTAGCCCGGGCGCTGAAACTGTCCGAGCGGGACGTGGGGTATGCCGGCATGAAGGATGCCCGCGGGGTGACCCGGCAGACCGTGTCGCTCCCCCGGGTGAAGCCCGAGGAGGTGCTTGCCCTGGAGCTCCCCGGCATTACGGTCCTTTCGGCGGTGCGGCACCGGAACAAGCTGAAGCTGGGACACCTGGCGGGGAACCGCTTCCGGATCCGCGTCAGGGGGGTGGTGTCCGATGCCCTGGAGCGGGCAGAGGCCATCCTGGCGGTGCTGATGCGGCGCGGTGTTCCCAATCGCTTCGGCGAACAGCGCTACGGCGTCCAGGGGAACAGCCACCTCATCGGCCGGGCCATGCTGGCCGGCGACTGGCGCGCTGCGGTGGATCTGCTGGTGGGCGATCCGGCCCGGGTGTCGGGGGAGGCGTGGCGAAGCGCCATCGAGGCGTACCGCCAGGGGGAGCTGGAGGAGAGCCTGCGCCTCTTCCCGGGTCACTGCCGCACCGAACGGGACGTTCTCCAGCGCCTCGTGAAGCGCCCCGACGACTTCGAGCGGGCCTTCCATGCCGTCCATCCCCGCCTCAAAAAACTCTACCTCTCGGCCTGCCAGTCGGCCCTCTTCGACCGGGTCGTTGAGGCGCGGCTCGACTCCCTCGATACCGTCCGGGAGGGGGATCTGGCCTGGAAGCACGCAAACGGCGCCTCCTTCCTGGTGACGGACGCCGCGGTCGAGGCCCCCCGGGTGGAGAGTTTCGAGATCTCCCCCACCGGGCCCCTTTTCGGCTGCCGGATGACGATGCCCGAGGGGGAGGAGGGGGCGCTGGAGCGGTCGCTCCTGGCGGCCGAGGGCCTCGAACCGGCCAGCTTCGACCTCCCCGGCGGGCTCCGGATGGAGGGGGAGCGGCGGCCGTTGCGGGTTTTCCTCGGTGAACCGCGGGTGGGCATCGACGCGGAGGGGCTCGTCTTGGAGTTCTCGCTCCCCAAGGGGAGCTACGCCACGGCGGTCCTGCGGGAGATCGTGAAGGGCTGAATTACGGCCGGCGCCTGGAGAAATCGCGGCAAAAGCCGATACAATAGAGGTAGCCTGGGTTCAGACGAGTATCGATGGGGAGGTGTGCCCATGGGACATGATCGCGAGTGGTACGACGTCAATATCTTTCGCCCCAAAAAGGGGTACATGACCGGCGAGGTGGCGATCATCCTCTTCGTCCTCCTGGGCTGGTCCGTGGCCAACTTCGGCGTCCAGGTCGTTCTCTGGCTCCTGGCCGAGACGCCCCAGGGGGAGGGGATTCTCACCCGCCTCACCTTCCTCTCGTTCCCCTGGCATTTCTGGTTCACGGCCCAGTTCCTCCCCCTCTGGTTCATCATTCTCTGCATCCTCTTCAATATCTACATCGATCGTCACACGGAACAGCACAGCAGAAAGAAGGATCGAAGCCATGACTGACGCGGGGCCCAATCTCATCCCCCTCATCATCGTTACCCTGACCCTTGTTTCCTTCATTGTGGTGGGTCTGCGCGCCCGGCCCCGGATCGCCAGCGATTACGGCATCGGCGGCCGCTACATCGGCCGGATCGGCGGCGGGGCCGCCATCGCCAGCAACTGGATGAGCGCGGCGAGCCTCCTCGGCATGGGGGGGCTCCTCTACCTCCAGGGATACTACGCCCTGGCCTACGTGATCGGCTGGACCGGAGGCTATGTGCTTCTGCTGGTCCTCATGGCGGGGCAGATCCGGCGTTTCGGCAAGTTCACGGCTCCCGACTTCGTGGGAGACCGCTACGCCTCGCCCATGGCAGGGCTCATCTCAGCCGGCATCTCCATCACCATCTCGGTCATTTACTGCACGGCCCAGTTCAAGGGGATCGGGATGCTCTTCGGCTGGCTCTTCGGCACCGACTACCGCAACGGCGTGATGCTGGGCGCCGCGGTGGTAGTGGGGTATGTGATAATCTCGGGGGTACTCGGGGTGGCCCGCAACCAGCAGCTCCAGTACACGGTCCTTATCGTCTCCTTCATCCTCCCCCTCATGGCCCTGGCCCATAAGCTCGGCTATTTCTGGCTCCTCCCCCAGTTCGGCTACGGGGTGGCCATCCAGGATCTGAAGCAGGAATTCGGCATCAACTTTACCGCCCCCTTTGCCTCGGGCTCCCTCTTCCAGTGGGTCTCCCTCTGCTTTACCCTCATGGTGGGGACCGCCGGGCTTCCCCATGTGCTGTCCCGCTTCTACGTGGTCCCCAATATCCGGGACGCCCGGTGGAGTCTCGTGTGGGGGCTCTTCTTCATCGCCCTCATCTACTGGTCGGCCCCTGCCTACGCCGTCTTCGCCCGGCTCCTGGAGGCCCGCGCCGGCATGCCCCTCCCTCCTGCCGCAGCCACCAAAATGGCCGACATCATCGTCATCAAGACGGCGGTCATGGGGGGGCTCCCCCCGTGGATGATCGGCATTCTCGCCGCCGGGGCAGTGAGCGCCGCCTTCTTCA
Organism: Geobacter sp.; assembly: GCF_030834625.1. Lineage (NCBI taxonomy): Bacteria > Pseudomonadati > Thermodesulfobacteriota > Desulfuromonadia > Geobacterales > Geobacteraceae > Geobacter > Geobacter sp. Next base: position 33,940 of record NZ_JAUQXO010000022.1, on the reverse strand, counting down.
CCGTGGCCGGGCTCCTCATTACCGGCGCGGCCTCCTTCTCCCACGACATCTACTACCGGCTCATCAATCCCCGGGCATCGGAAGCCACCAAGATGGCCATCTCCAAGGGGTCGGTGGTGGCCCTGGCCGGGGTGGTGCTGGTGATCGCCCTCGACCCGCCGGGGCTCATTGCCGAGATAACGGCCGTGGCCTTTGCCCTGGCGGGCAACACCATCTTCCCCGCCTTCCTCCTGGGCATCTGGTGGGGGAGGGCCAACCGCCACGGGGTCATCGCCGGGATGCTCACCGGGGTCCTCATCACCTTCTCGGTCCCCCTTTTCGGTCGTTTTCTGCCGGTGGTGGCCGAAATCTTTCCCCTTACCTCCTCGGCCTTTTTCGGCGCTCCCACCGTTATTGCCGTAATGATCGGGGTGTCGCTCCTGACACCTCCTCCTCCCGAGGAGGTGCGGCGGTTTCTGGCCGAGCAGGTTCACGGCCACATGGACTCACATTGACGGCAAAGGAGCAGTGATATGGCGTTGCTACTTGGAGCGAGGGGCGAGGATCTCCTGACCCGGCGCGGTACCGCAGAATTCGTGGAGCAGGTGCGTCAGGGGCTCTATGGGCGGATGGCGCATCTGTCGGCCGGGGAGGAGGAGCAACTTCTTCTGAGGGTTAGGGATGCCCTCGAAGAGGATTTGGCGGCTGAACAGCAGGGCCGGGAGGAGTTCTCACGCGCCCTGGATGAGGCGGACCAGGCCGAGGACGTCCAGGCGCTCGTCCTGGTCCAGGACCGGCTCCATGTCATGGCAGCCGATCACTTCCGCCGCCGCGGGTCGGTGACGGCGTATCATCTCTTGCGCACGGCGGCCCTGGATCGGGTAACGGCGGCAGCCCTGCGGATTGCGGCTAACCAGATGGCCGTGGGAGGAGTCGGGCTCCCGGCTGGACGCTGGTGCTGGATGGCGGTGGGGAGTGCGGGGCGGGGCGAGGCGACCCGGTTCGATGCCTGTGACTTTCTGCTGGTCCATGAGGAGAGCGAGGCGGGGTCATCCTTCGTGGGTTTCAGCGGCCGGGCGGCTGCCCTGCTGGAGCGGTTGGGCATCGGCAGTCGTACCGGGATTACGCCCGCCTCTACCTCGTGGCGCGGCAGTCTCGCGGAGTGGCGCCAGCGGATTGCCGCCCGGGTAGCCGGGGGGGGAGGAGACCTGGAAGGGCTTGTCCGGCTGGCCGACCTGCGCCTTGTCGCCGGGGATCCCTCCCTTGCCGCTGACATGGTCAACCTGGTTCGCGCCATGCTCTCGTTCCACACCGACCCCCTGCGGGAGATCGCCCGGCGGACGGCGATGATGCCATCGGGCTTCGACTTCTTCGGCAGGCTTCGCGTGGAGAGGGGGATGTTCAATCTGGCCCTCTACGGCATAGGTCCCCTTGTGGCCAACGTGCGTCTCATGACGGTGCGCCACGACATACCGGAGACGGGGACGACGGAACGGATTCGGGGGCTTCTCTATCAGGGGCGGATCGACGTGGACCTGGCGGAGCGGCTCCTGCGGGCCTGGCACTGCTTCTGCCGTCACGCCGTGGAGAGGGAGATCGCTGGCGAGGGAGGGGTGTTCATCGATCCTGACGGTCTGGGGAGCGATGAGATGTATGAGCTGCACAGTGGACTGGAGGCGGTGGGGAGTCTCCAGAAGATCGTCTACAGTAGCGTTACCGGACAGGGGTAGGCGGGGTGCGGATCACACTCTCCCACGGCACCATCTTCACCTTTCCCCTCGGCAAGGTGATGGAGATGGCGCGCGAGGCAGGTTTTGACGGGGTCGAGCTGGTCATCAACCAGGATTTCCAGAAGGTCAACTGCAAAAAGCTCATCCAGGAGTTGGCCGGGATTCTGCCGGTCAATTCCCTCCATGCCCCCTTCATGCCGCTCGACGACTGGGGAAACCCGGTCGACTCTCTCAAGCGGAGCGTGGAACTTGCCGCCGACTGCGGCGTTTCCCTCGTCAACTTCCACCCCCCCTCGTGGATGGGGGTCGAGTTCGGATTCTGGCACTGGATGTACCGCATCACGGACTTTCAGAAAGAGGTGGGGCAGGGGAATGTGATTGTGACCCTGGAGAACATGCCGTGGGTGGGGAAGCGGATCAGGTTGAACCCTCACATCCTCTCCAGTACGGAGAAGTTCATCGACTTCATCCAGGAACGGAACCTCTACATGACCTTCGACACTACCCACATGGGGTCGGGGAAGGCCAACTTCATCAACGACTTCTACCTCTGCTACAACAGCGGACGGATCAGGAACATCCACTTCTCCGACTACGGCCATGGCCTGGAGCACCTCCTCCCCGGCCGCGGCATCCTTCCGCTCACCCGCTTTTTGAACCACCTGCGCAATACCGGCTACAATGACACCCTCACCCTTGAGCTCTCCCCTGCGGAGTTTCCCCGGGACGAGCGGATCATCGTGGAGAGCCTCAAGGAGATCATCATGTATCTCCGGAAAGAGACCGGGCCTCCTTCCTCTTGAATAAACCAGCCTGCTCTATGTTGAACTGCCGTTTTTGGGATCAATCATATGGAGATGTAGTCGAGCAGGTAGCGGTTGCGGACGATCCGCAGGAAGGTGTTGACCCCTTTGAGGGCTTGCCGGAATTGGCGCCGCTCTATGTCGGTCATGACCAGCGGATCGACATGGTTTGAAGGTTTGCCGTTTGCGGACAGATCCCGCAGGTGCCCCTGTACACGAAGTTGGACCAGGAAAGTGAATGCTTCTACGATGATCTTGAGATCACCGCTGGTGAAAACTCTCCGCTTTCCAAGGAGTTCGAGCTTTTCCCAGGTGGTCCCGCCGATGATGCCGACTTCAAGGGCTATGAGGCTCGTGCCAGCGGTAATGGCGAAGATGCCGGCTTTCTTGAGGTCAACCTTGCCCTTATGCTCTCCGCTGCGCTCGACCCGGATGCGTCCGAACCTGGTGAGCGCCGGCGGGAAGCGCACAACATGACCCGCCATGTTGGGGAGGAAGAAGGGGGCGAGCCGGACGACGGCGCAAATATGGTCACGCAATTGTGTGCCCAGGGTCTCGTCCCCATGGAGGGACCTAATGTCCAGAAACATGCCGAAGTAGAGCATGTGTTCGGGGGTGGGGACGGTGACCCACTGGTCGATAATCTCTTTCCACTCGGTGAGGCTGTGGCGCCACTGAGGGGTGCTGGCCATCATGTTGCCGGGACAACGGGGGACGCCGATTTCTTCGAGGGCATCGACGAGCTGGGTGGCGAAGCGTTCGACGTCGCGAAGTTTCTCCGGCGGGAGGTCGTCGATGTAAACGATGGCGCTGTCCTGGTCGGTGCACAGGGTCTGTTCGCCCCGTCCTTCGCTGCCAAGGGCGAGGTAAGTGGCCCCTTCGGGGAGGCGGATACCCTCGGTGCTTTCCAACAGGGCGATGAGGCGCTGGGTGATGGCGCAGTTGAACTGGGAGATGAGCTGCACAATGCTTTTTATGTCGGCGTGCGCGCGGGTGGCAAACATCACGATGTCGAGCACCTTCACGCCGAATTCCCGCAATTCGTCGATGGATTGGGCCGCCTCAATCTCCTTGAAGAGGGAGAGGGGGGTTAAAAAGAAGCTCTCTTCGCTGATTGCGTTGTTCGACATGACACTCCTGCTGAGCGTGGCAAAGCCTGTGCAACTCAGGTGAAAACCGGATTCGGTGTCTTTTGATCGGCGAGGGGAATGGTGAAGTAGAATACCGCGCCGGCCCCCAGCTCGCTTTCGACCCAGATCTTCCCACTCATCCTCTCTACGATCTCCCGGGAGATCGTCAACCCTAGCCCGGTGCCGAGGGGATTGGATTTCTGAGGATCCTGCAGTTGGTGAAAGCGCTCGAAAACCTGCTCCAGCCTGTCCGGGGGAATGCCGGGGCCTTCGTCCTCCACGCTGATCAGGGCAAAGCCGTCTTGCTTCCTTCCGCTGAGTCGGATCGTTCCTCCCGCCGGCGAGAACTTCACGGCGTTGGAAAGAAGGTTCGTCAGCACCTGGTGGAGCCGATCCGCGTCGGCATAAACCGGTGAAAGGCCGGCTTCGATTTCGCTGGCCACGTTGATTCCCTTTTCGGCGAAGAGCGGTTGGGTGGTGACGAGTGCTTTTGAAAAGATCGGCTCCAGTTCCAGCGGTTCAGGATACAACTCCAGGCGCCCGGCTTCGATCTTTGTGAGATCGAGCAGGTCGTTGATCATGCGGGTGAGCCGTTCCGCCTCGTTATGGATAATGCCCACGAACTTCTTGCGCTTTTCCGCATCGTCCACGTCGTAGCGCAGCAGGATCTCGGAGAAGGATCTGATCGAAGTGAGGGGGGTTCGCAACTCGTGGCTTACCGTGGAGAGAAAATCGCTCTTGAGACGGTCCAGCTCCAGGAGCCGGGCGTTGGCCTTCTCGAGCTCGGCCGTGCGCCGGGCCACTTTCTCCTCCATGGCGTGGCTGTAAGCCTGAACCTCGGCGTAGAGCTGAGCATTGACCGCAGCCATGGCGAGCTGGTTGGCCAAGGCCGCGAACAGCTCAACGAACTCATCGGTGAAATGCATGGGGCCCCGGGTGGCATAGGCAGTGAGTACTCCGGTCACCCGCCCCTCGTAGGTCATCGGTGCGTGGATGAGCGCACTCACCGGTAATTCCTTGGCCAGCTTGGAGATGAGCAGGGGTTTGTCGATCTCCCGGGTGTCTTCCACCACGACCGGCCGAGCGTCCAGGAACGCGGTGCCGAAATAGGTCTCCCGGGTGGGGGCCATGGCGGACGCCGCCACGTAAGCTTCGCTGAGTCCCACGTGGCTGCGGATCCTCAATATGCCGTCCTCACTCAGGAGCCGGACCGACAGGTGCTCGAACCCGAACTCTCGCTTGATCAGGAGAAGCACCTCCTGCAGAAGCGTGTCGATGTCCAGGCTCCGCGAGAGGGCGCGGGAGGCTTCGTGGAGGACCATCAACTCCCGGAGCCGCCGTTCCAGGGCATCCCGGCTCTCTGCCAGGGTCTTGGAAACGCCGCCGAAGACGTCCAGAATCTCCACGGCCCGCTCCCGGGGCCACGCAAGGGTGCTGTTGATAATTATGCGAGCCGACTGGGTTCCGAGGGCACTGGCCAGGCAGCGCTCGGTAGCTTCGAGGAGCAGTTGGGGGGAGGAACGCTCGGGAAGAGCCCCCAGCACATCCTGGGCCGTCCGGGCACCCACAAACCGCGCCAGAAGCCCTTCCAGGTCGGCCCTTGTGGCCCACGCGGACGGTAGCCCGGAACGCTGGCCCTTCTCCGCGGCGCGAGGGGTCAGGAAGCTGAAGATGAAATAGGCCCCCATGTTGAACACCAGGCTCCAAATCAGGGCGTGGGTCCAGGTGTCGAATCCCTGCAGCCCGAACAGGGCCCGAGGCCGCAGCAGTTCGATTCCCCAGGGGCCTTGCGTCAGGATAGACGCGCTCACCCAGCCCGAGTCAACGAAGCTCGGCAGAAGCAGGGTATATATCCATATCCCGAAGCCAGCGGCAAGCCCGGCGAGGGCTCCAGTTCGGGTTCCCCCTTTCCAGTACAGGCCGAAAAGGACTGCAGGCGCAAACTGGAGCACGGCGGAGAAGGACAATAGTCCGGTGGCAACAAGGGTGTGGGACTCGCCGATCCACCGTTTGAAGGCGTACCCCAGGAGCACCACGCCCAAGATGACGGCCCGCTTGGTGTACAGGAGGGGCCGGGAAAGGTCCACCCCCTCTCCGCGAAAAGCAGGAAAAACGCTACCCAGGACAGCTACCCCGGAATGGTGAAGTATCATCGTTGCCAAAGCGACCGCCTCGACGATAACCATGCTCGTCGCGGCCGAGAATCCCCCCAGGTAGGCGAGAAACGCCAACTCCGTATGACCACGTGACAGCGGCAGGGAAATCATGAAGAAATCCGGGCTCAGATCTCCCCCGTACAGGCGCCCGACCAGGGCCACGGGGAGCACAAGCAGATTAATGAAAAGCAGGTAGGCCGGAAACGCCCAGGATGCCTTCCGTAGGTGGCGCTCCCGCACGTTCTCGACAGCCAGCATGTGAAACTGACGGGGCAGAAGGATCACGGCTGACGCAGAGAGTACGCTCAGAGCGACCCATGCAGAAAGAGATGTCCCCGAACCCTCCCCGAGAAGGAACAGACGCGAGAGCTCCCGGTCCGCAAGGGCCTTCTCGAAAACCTGCGTCAACCCGCCGCCGATGCCGAAGGTAATGTAGAGGCCGATCACCAGGAAAGCCCCGAGCTTCACCGCGCTCTCGAAGGCTATCGCCGCGACCATACCCTCGTGTCGCTCGGTGGCGACCAGGCTTCTCGCTCCGAAGAGCCCGGCAAAGATCGACAGGCCAAGGGCTGCCCAGAAGGACGCATCGTCAAATACTCCCGCGCTCCCGGTGCGGCCCGTGAGCAGGTCGAAGGTGTACCCCACCGCCTTGAGCTGGAGCCCGATATACGGGGTGATCCCGATCACCATCATAATGGTGGCCAGGGCGCCAAGGGTCCATCCCTTTCCGTACAGGATCTCGAGCAGGTCGGGGAGGCTCGTAACCCCTTCCGTCCGGCAGAAGGAAACGAGCCGTTTGAGCAGGGACGGCCCCAGGAGAAAGATAAGCGTGGGGCCCAGGTAGATCGGCAGGAATCCCAGCCCTGTGGACGCGGCCTGCCCAACACTGCCGTAATACGTCCAGGAGGTACAGTAGACGGCTAGGGAAAAGCTGTAGACCCACGGGTTGTCGACCAGGCTGCGCCCCCTCTCCCTGGCCTTGTCCGTGGCGTAGGCGATGGCGAACAGGCCGAGGAGATACCCAGTCCCGAGGAAGGCGATCCAGAAGGTCTGGTTCACGGTTCGTCCCCTCGGGTCAGTACCCAACAGGCCAGCACCAGCGCGCCCCAGGCCGTGAATAGATACAGGGGCAGGATCGGGATCCCCAGGAAGGCGCCCGGCCGGTTAAACGCCCCCAGCAGAGGGGGGTACAGGGCCACAAGCCCCAGGGCAAACAGGGCGGCTAGTCGGCGCGAGGTCACATCCATTCTTGATTACCCCCTTTCCGTCAGAATCGTGACGACTGCCAGCGCAGGAGCAAGTGGCGGTCGCAGAAGGCCTTGGCTTCGGCGAGGGTTCTCACATCCCGCCGCGGCAGCAGCGCGAGGAGGCCCAGGAAAATATGGGCGGTGGCACGGGCGTCTCCCAGGGAAGTGTGCCGCCCCTCGATTGTGACCCCCATGCGCTCCGCGATGGCTTCGAGGCTGTGCCCTTCGGTTTCCTTGTGAAGGGCGTAGGAAAGGAAAAGGGTGTCGAGTATCGGGTTGTCGATCTGGGGGAGCCCCGCTTCGGCCGCGGCCATATCGAGGCACTTCTTGTCGAATGCCGCGTTATGGGCCACCAGAATCGAGTCCCCCACGTACTCGACGAATTGCGGATACACTTCGTTCATGGAGGGAGCGCCTGCCACCATGTGATCCTCGATCCGGTGAATTTCAACGGATTCGGGAGGAATCGGCCGGCCCGGGTTGACCAGGGTGTTAAAGATGTCGGCGTTCTGGACCCGCCCCCGGCGAATGCGAATCCCGGTGATGCTGATGACCTTGTCCCCTTGGGAAAGCTGCAGCCCGGTGGTCTCGGTGTCAACCACCACGTAATCGAGATCCGCCAGGTCTGCCTGAAGCAGATCTTCCCGCTCGAAAACCGGCCGCGGCAGGAAGAGATCAAAATTGTAAAACTCCGGCTCTCCCTCGATCAGTCCGTCCGCACGACGCGCTTCGGAAACGGCGGTTGCCTGCATCAGCGCCAGCCGCACTTCGAGGGAATCCCGGCAAGAGCGGGTCCACAGCTCACCCCGGTTTCTTCGCACCGCCTCTCCCAGGGGGAGGGGCTCCTCACCGGCAGGGCAGACCTCAAGGGATTCCAGCTCGGCCAGGTCGCCAGCGAAGGGAGCCTCGACCCGAAACGTGGTAACCACGGTCCCGTCCTCCACCATGAGATTCGCGCCGACCTGCGGCTGTCCGGAACTCCTTTGCTCGATCCACTGGAGGACGCACCGCAAGGAGGCCACCCAGGAGAACGGCTCCACCAGCACAGGGGGGATAGGACCGCCGCCCGCCTCGATCTCAACGGAGATCCCCGTGACCGAACCCACCGATTCCTCCAGGAGCTCCCGGGGATTGGAAGGGATGGCAGGCCAGCGCGACGTTCGGGCAGCGTTGGCCGCCTCCTCCATTGCCGCCACCCGCACGCTCAAGCGATCCATCTCCTCCGCCACCGCCGCTAGAAACTCCCGTTGTTTCTCTGCAGGCATCTCCCGGTGTCGTTGGAGCGTCTCGACCAGGGAGCGGGAGGTGGCAATCGGCCCCTTAAGGAGCTGGGGCATCTCCCGCAGGGTCTCCTCGAACCGTTTGCCCTCTTCGGTGGGAGCGCTCAGGTCTCGAAATACCAGGAGGAATCCTGCCCGCTCTCCTCCGGGGCCGGGGACGACCGACAGGGAGCCCTTGAGGAGCTTCCCGTCCCGGAGTGGAAAGACCACCTCTTCCGCGGTTTCCCGGCCCGGGTCCCACCCCTGGCGAAGTCGTTTCAGGTGGAAGCTGAGCCGGTCGCTGGGAAAGATGCGCGACAGGGCAGCTCCTATGCCTGAGGTGTACCCCCGGTCCAGGATGATCCGGGCACGGGGGTTCATCAGGATGGTCTCTGCGGCCTCGTTGGCCACGACCACGCCGTCGACCATGGTGCGCAGCACGGTTGCCAGACGATTGCGCTCCTCCTGCAGCGTCCGGGTCGCTTCCCGTACGCGCTCTTCGAGCTCGTCGTAAGCCTTGGACAGGTTCGCGGCCATGAGGTTGAACTCGTGGGCCAACTCCTCGATCTCGTCTCCAGCTTCGATCTTGATCCGGTGGCTCAGGTTGATGCGGGAAATGATCTCGGCGCCGCGCCGAATTTCCAGGATGGGGCGCATGTATTGGTCAGCCATCCACCACGCCAGGATGGCGACGAAAATGACGTACAGAGTCAGGAATAGTGCTACTTGGCGGCTTACCGAATAGAGATGGTCGAACACTTGGGACGCCGGTTGGACCACGCCGACGAACCAGTTGCGGGGGGCAGTGTCCTCAGGTACTTGCACTGCCGTCACGCCGGCGAAATAGCTCTTGCCGCCGGCCTCGAAGGTCACCCAGCCCGTTCCCTCCTCCGCAACAGGAGGGATGGGAATCTTTGGGCTGCCCGCCAGGCGCTGTCCCCTGCCGGTGAACAGCACCGCGCCCCCATCTTCCCCCTTCTGGTGCAGCTCGAGGGACTGCCGCACCCCTTCCGGGGCGGAGGGGATCCCGTGCAACTCACCCCGCAGATGTTTTGCCAACTGCCCCGCTTCCTGGGCGAGTTGGCGCCCATGGATATTCCCGACGTCGTTGCGGACCGCGAAGAACAGGGACGCCATAGCAACTATAAGAGGGAGTACCGCCAAGCCCGTGAGGGACACAATCAAGCGGTGGCGCAGGCTTTTTTTCCGGCGCGGTGGCCGGGCATCCTGGTCGGTCATCACGGCTCAATCATCGCACGGATCTTCACCAGCAGATCCTCGGCACTGAATGGCTTTGTCACGTATTCGTCCGCCCCCACCTCGAGCCCCTTCTTCTTTTCAAGGGTCTGTCCCTTGGCCGTGAGCATGATCACTTTCGTTCCACTCGTATCCTCCCGCTCCCGGAGAATCCGGCACACCTCGTAACCATCTTTCCGGGGCATGTTGACGTCCAGGAGAATCAAATCCGGCCGCACGCGCTCGGCCACTTCCAAGGCCTCCTCCCCATCCCGCGCAATGTGGACCTCAAACCCCTCCATCTCCAGGATGAACTCGATGGACATCAAGATGTTGGGTTCGTCATCCACAGCAAGAATCTTTTTCTTTCCCATTTTTCGTTTCCTCAAGCCTTTCCCGGTGCGTCCTCCGCTGAGTTTCAAACCATCTCAACTTTCGCACTTAGCAGAATCGCATAACCGCATTGTAATTATTAACGAGTTGAAATGATGTTGTTCCTCAACAAACCCACAAATCCAGAAGGGCGACGCTATGTATCGAATTGTAACAGAAAAGTGCCTCCGTAGAAAATCAGGGGTATATAAAGGGACGCCTCCAACTGCAAACCGGCTCCGTTCCCATCGCCACCATCATGCGGCGCTTGGTGACCGGGTATGCCGTTTCCTTTATGGAGGAGGGGCTTGAGCAGGGGCAAAGACCCGAACTGGCCGGGGGTGGGCTGGTGCCAAGCGTGCGCCTGTTTGCCGGGGACAATTTGTACGTGGTCGACTGCGTGCTGTAGGTCAAGGCCGGAGAGCATAGACGTGAGGCTGTTTATTTTTGACCGAAACCGGTTCTGCCTGACCCTCTGTGTACGTGAGAAGGCCTTCCTAACGATTTCCTACCCCCTGACGATGTAGACCGAGCAGGAGGCGTTCTTCACCACCTTGTGGGAGACGCTCCCGAGGAGCTTGCGCTTCAGGAATCCCTTCCCCGAACTCCCGATGACGATCACGTCGATCTGTTCCTTCTCCGCGTACGTGATGAGCTCGTCCGCCGGATCGCCGTACACCACCTTTATTTCCAGGGGGATGTCCGCCTCCTTCGCGTTCTTCTCGATGACATAGAAGACCCGCTCCCTCAGTTCGTCCCATTCCTTGGTTTCCGTGATGGGAGGGGGAGGGACGAAGTCGGTGAAGGTGCTTCGGGGGGCGTTGGGGAGGACCAGCATGGCGTAGATTTTGCTCCTGAACTGGCTCGGATTCCCCGCCGCCATCCGCACCGCCTCCTCCGCCGCCTTGTCGGAGAGAGGGGAGCCGTCAATGGCCACGAGGATCTTTTTACGCAGATTGAGCATGAAGAGTCTCCTGAGAATAGAACGGGAGGCGGGGTGTCCGGGAGCGCATCCGGCTCCGTTGATGATCAAAAAAAATAGTCCCCTGAAAAGGATTTACGCTGCGGAGTCGCCGGCGGTTTCTGGTGTCGTGTTCATGATGGGACTATAAAGTAAATAATGAGCCTTGACAATTATAAAACAATATTCTACATTTTTGATGATTTTTTGAATTGACAACAACGGAAATCAGTCCGGGATCGTAAGGGAACTGTCCCAGGCAGGGACGTTGCCCTTGACTTATTTCCCCTGAAGGCTTATGAAGAAAGGCTTATTTCTTCCTGAGAAAGAGGAGGGCCAATGGCCAAGAAGGATAAATCCGAATATATCATCCAGGCGGTCGACCATGCCCTCGACCTCCTTGAACAGTTCCACGACGATGTGGACGAACTCGGCGTAACGGAGCTGTCCAAGCGGCTGAAACTCCACAAAAACAACGTATTCCGGCTGCTGGCTACCCTGGAGTCCCGGGGCTACATCGAGCAGAACAGGGTTACGGAGAACTACCGGCTCGGTCTCAAGACCCTGGAGTTGGGGCAGACCTTCATCAAGCAGATGGGGCTGCTGCGCCAGTCGCGGCCGGTCCTTGAATGGCTGGTCAAGGAGTGCAACGAGACCGCCTACGTGGCGATCCTCAAGGAGCAGAGCATCGTCTATCTGGATGTCGTGGAAACCGATCTCACGGTGCGGGTGGTGCCCCGCGTCGGCTCCCGTCTTCCGGCCTACAGCACAGCTGCGGGGAAGGTGCAGATCGCCTACATGCCCGACGAGGAGCTCGAGGCCTTTTTCCCTGCCAAAGAGCTCAAGGCCTTCACCCCCAATACTGTCACCGACCGGGACGTGCTGAAGAAGCACCTGAAAGAGGTGGCGGAGATGGGATACGCCATCGACAACGAGGAGCTGGATATGGGGGTGCGCTGCGTCGGCGCGCCGATCCGCGATTACACCCGCCGGATCATCGGTGCCGTGAGCCTTTCGGGGCCATCCATGCGCTTCACCGACGAACGAATGGGAAAGGAGCTCATCCCCCTCGTCAGGCAGGCCGCCGAGGAGATATCCATGAAGCTCGGCTACCACAAATAATAAAAGCCCCCGGATCTACCGGGGGCTTTTTTCTATTCTCTCCTTCCAGAGGGCGGTCACCTGCCGCTCTGTCTCCTCCGGCGTTCCCCGGTTGTCGATGACAGCCGAGCCGTAGGTTGCCTTTTCCTCCATGGGCATCTGGGCGGCGAGCCGCTGCTCCGCCTCCTCCCTGTCTATACCGTCTCGCTCCGTGAGGCGGGCGATCTGCGTCTCCCGATCCGCGTACACCACCCAGATATCGTCGACCCGCTCGGTGACCCCTGCCTCAATGAGAAGCGGTGCCACGTAAAACGCCACCGGCGCGTCCGATTGGCGGGCTTCCGCCAACAGCTCCTCGGCCAGGCTGGCGATGGCCGGATGGGTGATGGCCTCCAGGCGCAGCCGCGCATCCGGGTCGGCGAAGACTATCCGGCCAAGGGCCTTGCGGTCGATGGTCGCGTCGGGCAGGAGGATGTCCGGGCCGAAGGATGTCACGATGGCTTGATGGGCCGGGGTGCCGGGAAGAACCGCCTCCCGCGAAAGCAGGTCGGCGTCAATAATCACGGCGCCAAGCCGCTGCAGTATCCGTGCAACCGTGCTCTTCCCCGACGCTATTCCGCCGGTCAGTCCGATAACCCGCATGGTTCCCTCCCCCGTTGACCGGGAACCATTCCATACTTTGCGGGAGGTGTCAATCGGGAAGGCGGCCGGGTCGGGCGAAGGCTCACGGGGAGGCGACGATGGCGTCCTCCTCCAGCCGGAAAGTAACCCCCCCCTCCACGTCGTCTTTTATCTCAAGGGTCTTCGTGCCGATGGCGATAACTACGCCGCTCAGGGCGGCCCGCTCCACGCGGATCTGGGCGTCTGCACTCAGTTCTACGCGCTTCTGGAGCCGTTTCTTTTCTCCCGTGAGTTCCGATATGGCTGTCGCGAGCTTTTCCTTGGCAAGACGAGTCTGCTCGACCTGCTCCGGTGTTGCCTTGTGAATGGAAGTAGTTAAGTAGTCGAGCTTTTTTGTCAGCTCCTCCAGCTCGCGCTCCTTTTCATGGATCTTAAGGTTGACGGTCGAGAGTTTTTCCTTCACATGGGGATCAAGCCCCACGCTCACCAGCGTGCGGACTCCCGCGTGGGAGCCGAGGGTGACGGCCTGCACGCGGTTGACCGCCTGGCAGGAGCCGCCGATGATGTGACCCTTGGAGCTTCCTTCCTGACCGATGACAATCCGGTTGCCTGCCACCAGTTCGCTTTGCATGGCAAATCCGTGGATCTCGATCCTGTCGCCTGCTTCCACATGGGCGTTTTCCACAAAGAGCGCCTCAACGGCGCCCTTGGCGCGTACCAGGGCAATTTCATGGCCCGGTTCCCCATGGCCGTCTCTGGCCTCTCCCTGGCCGATAATCCCTCCCTGCACCGCGATGCTCCCCTCCGCTTCGACGGTGGACCCTTCAATGACGCCGCCAATGAAGATGTCGCCCGAGGCGCGCACCGTCATACCAGTAACAACGTCGCCGGCAATGTCGATGGAGCCCTTGAAAGAGAGGTTTCCGGTGGAAAGGTCAACGGTTTTTACCTTGATGACCGGTTCCACCGTGGCGCCGTTGGCCACGAGCACCGGCTGTCCGTCGATGGCGGCGATAAGGAGGTCGGGGTCGTCGGGCGCGAAAACCGTGCCGCTCAGATTGGGGGCGAACTGGATATCCTTCACCGGTGGCGGGGCGATCTCCTTCCCCATGAGGTTTATTCCCGGCTTGCCCGGAACCGGCGGGATCCGGCGCATGAGGGGGTCGCCCGCCCTTACGCTGACGATTTCGCCCATATTGCGGTAGTCGACGATGTCGTTGTCCATGAGTTGAGGCTGGCGGTCGCGCATCTGGGGTATGAAACTCACGAGTTCCGCGTCGGTTCCCGGTTCGTGGGGGATGCCACAGGCGATGAGACGGTCCGAAACCTCGCCCGATGCCACGGCCGCCTCGATTTCATGGGTGAGTACGCCGTAGACGATCCCCCGCTCCCTGACTGCCTGGTGCAGCTGCTCCGCACGTACCGGTTTCCCCCCGTAGGGGAGGGTCAGGGTCAGGTAGGCCTCAATGTTGTCCGGGGTGTTGCGGATAATGAAGGTGCCGTCGCGCTGTTCGCCGATATCGTAAACGAACTCCTGGCTGGCGGCATTGTAACGCTTGATGAGTTCCACAAGGGCATGGTCGTAGATGAACATGTCCGCGAACCCGCCGGCTGCGAGGGCGTGTCTGAGAAAACCGAGGTTGACCGGCGTCTTCTCACCCGCAGGGGAGTAAATGGCCTTGAGTTTGCGGTCGTCGGCGAGCCTGAAGGTCAGCCCCGTACCGTTTTTGGGGGGAGATTCTCCCATGGGTCCTTCCTGTCATCCGATGTTGACGTGTCTCTTGTATGCAACACTTCTCAGTCTACTCATCGGACGGAATTGGAAAAGCTTGAGCGATTCACGAGCGACAAGGGGCGGGAGTTAAATCAACAGTGTGCCGTCCCTCAGCAGTTCCGTGCGGGAGCCGTCGGCGGTCACAGCAGTAAGAGTCGGACCGTAAAAAACATAGTCCTCGTGAAACGGTGTCTGGACCGTGCCGCCGAAGCCGGAATTGTCGCCGAGTGCAATGTGAATGGTGCCGAGGATCTTCTCTGCCTCCAGGATGTTGTCTGGCCGGGTGGCCCGGTCATTGGTCCCGATGCCAAGTTCGGCGATGTTGCGATTTTTTTCGCTCTCGACAAAACGCCCCTCGAGCCATTCCCGGTGTGGCTCCTCTCCGCGAATTTCCACCACCATTCCGTTGCGCACGATAAGTTCCAGGGGAGAGGAGAGCTTCCGCGTCGGCCCGTACTCCAGCACCATTACCCCCTCGCTCGTACCTTCGAGGGGAGCCAGGTAGACCTCGCCAGCGGGGAGGTTTCCGAAGCTTCCCGCCGCTGTCAAGAGACCGTCGTCCCCCTTGGCCTGACGGCCCGCTTTGCCGATCCGCATCCGCGTCCCGTTGGGGCTCTCCACAAGGATCTCTGTCGCGGCACTTACCGCCTCGGCGAGCCGACTCGTCCGTTGTGCCAGGGCATGCCAATCAACCCGCATGGAGGTAAAGAACATCTCGGGATCGAAGTGGGGAAGGCTTGCGAAGCGCCCTCCCGCCGCGTTCACCAGGAGCCTGAAGCGGGTATGGCTCGTGGAGTTGTTGGCTAGGGCAACCACCACGTCCGCAACATCCTGGCTCCGGGCGAGGACCAGTTCCCTGGACCGCTCCAGGTCGTGCATCGTCGTTTCCTTTGCCATAAGCCGTGGTAGAAGCCCCTCGGCGATGAGGCTCTCGACGATTGCATCCCCAAAGGCAGTCCTCCAGAGCGCCTCCGGCGGTTCGGCACCCGATGCCGCAGTGGCAGGGTACGAAAGGAAATCAGTGTTTCCGTACGCGGTGTCCGCGAACTGGGCGGCATCCTCCGCTACCCGCAGTAGCCGCTCGCGGCGGTCTCTGTCGGCAGGAGCCGGTGTCTCGTCGGGGCGGAGTGTGTCGCTGAAAACGAGGATCCGTTCCCCGTTGTGAATCCCCATGTTTACCTCAAACAGTGATGCAAAGGCCTCCTGATACATTGCCTGGCTCCTCTCTTCCCGGGAATCGGCCCCGACGCGGTCCGTCCGCAGACTATACCAGAGGGGTGGGCGTGGGGGCAATCCTAAGGGGAGACCAATTATTCAATATTTTTCCCTTGATTTATCAAAGGATGTTGTGATAGATAGTGCATACTGTATACAATTTTGAGTTGTTAAATTAGTCAATAAATGCAGATGGTTAAGCACTGTTGACCCTGTCTGAGAAGGTCTGAACGGAGGCGTGCGTGGCACAGGTGGTTTTTTCGAGCTGGGGTGGGACTGTCGTCGATAACCGCGCAGGGGGCGAGGCCAAGGACGCGAGCTTCAGGCTCCCGACTACCCTGGACGGGGAACGGTCGCTGGCTGCCTTTATGGGGTGGGACGGTATCATTCTTTTCGACAAGGGTGTCGATGTCCCGGCCATGGCTGCGGAATACATGAAAAGGGTGCAGACCCTGTACTGCTGCGGCAAATGCACCCCGGGCAAGAAAGGGACCCGTGTCCTCATGGACGCGTTGGCCGCCATTGTCGAGGGGAGGGGGACCGAAGCCCATCTGGATAGCATCACGGATCTGGGCGATTTGCTGGCCAACTGCAAATGTACCCTCTGCCAGTCGTCCACGGTGCCGGTCGTTGATGCGGTGAAGCATTTCCGCGACGACTTCCTCGCGTACATAAGGGGTGCACAAAAGCCCGTCGCGACCCATCGCTACATCGAGAAGTACACTGCCCCCTGCATGGACCGCTGTCCCGCCCATATCGACATCCCCGCCTACATCGAAGCGATCAAGGAATACCGCTTTGACGAATCGCTTACCGTCATCCGCGACAACATGCCCCTTCCCTCCGTCTGTGGCCGGGTCTGCCCCCATCCGTGCGAAACCCACTGCCGCCGCAAGAACGTGGACGACGCGGTCAATATCATGGTGCTCAAGCGCTCTGCCTCCGACTACGAGTGGATGCACAACGCCGAGCCCCCCATGAAGCCGAAGCCCCGCAAGAGCAAAACGGTCGCCATCGTGGGGGCCGGGCCGGCAGGTCTTGCCTGTGCCTATTATCTGGCTCTCGAAGGATATCCCTGCACCATTTATGAGGCTCTGCCCGAAGGATATGGCGGCGGCATGATCGCCGTCGGCATTCCCCCCTACCGCCAGCCGCGGCACCTGCTGCAGCGCGATATCGACATCATCGCCTCCATGGGGGTTGAGATCATCTACGACACCCGGATCGGTATCGATATTTCCCTCGATGATCTCAAGAAAAAGTATGATGCCGTTTTTCTCGCTCCCGGCGCCCACCGCTCGAAGCCGATGGGGGTAGAGGGTGAGGACAAGGGGTACAAGGGGTTCCTCAAGGGGGGGATCGATTTCCTCCGCGAGGCCTACATGGGACGCCCCACCGGCATGGGCAAGAAGGTGGTCGTTGTCGGCGGCGGAAACACCGCCATTGACTGTGTCCGCGTTGCGTTGCGTGAGGGGGCTGAAGAGTCGATCCTCCTGTATCGCCGCTCCCGCAAGGAGATGCCGGCCGATGTCTGGGAGGTGGACGGTGCCGATGAGGAGGGGGTCCGCTTCGAGTTCCAGGTGCTCCCCACCAGAATCATCGTCGACGGGAACGAGCAGGTCACCGGCGTGGAATGCGTCCGGATGGCCCTTGGGGAGCCCGATGCCTCTGGTCGTCGTCGCCCCGAGCCGGTTCCCGGCAGCGAATTCGTGGTCGAATGCGATACGGTCATTCCGGCCATCGGCCAGGATCCGGACCTCTCATTCATTCCCGAGAACATGGGGATCGACATCACCAAATGGAATACGGTGGTCACCAAGTATATTCCCCTCAAGGACGCTGCAGGCAAAGAGCTGAAGGACGGCATGGGGAACCCTCTCGTCAGGACCCTCATAACCGATCTGGACGGCGTCTTTGCCGGTGGTGATGCCGAGATCGGGCCACTGACCGTCGTTGCCTGTATCGGCAATGCACATCGGGCTGCCCGGGTCATCCAGCGCTGGCTGGAAGAGGGGAAGGTCTACCTCACCGACGACGAGTTCATGGAGGACATCCTCACCAATTTCCCGGTTTACGACAAGGGAGAAACGGTGCCGTGGCTCGATTCCGTCGAGAGGGCGCACCAGGCCGAAGTTCATGGCCGGGAGCGGGCCAGCAAGGGGAACTACCAGGAAGTCGAGCTCGGTTTCGTCGACAGCAAGGCAGTCCAGGAAGCAGAACGGTGCCTGCGTTGCTACCGCGTCGCAATGGCGGCGGTCTAGTCCACACAAGTCAGCATGTCACTTCGGCCCACGGCCGGGGCCATGGCGGCCCGGGTGTCGGTAACGACCCCGGGCGCTGGTGTGTCCCGAGCCCGAGC
Source organism: Geobacter sp. (assembly GCF_030834625.1). Taxonomy (NCBI): domain Bacteria; kingdom Pseudomonadati; phylum Thermodesulfobacteriota; class Desulfuromonadia; order Geobacterales; family Geobacteraceae; genus Geobacter; species Geobacter sp. The sequence continues at coordinate 15,997 of NZ_JAUQXO010000022.1, read as the reverse complement.
CGCTTTCCAGGGGTGAAACGGATATGGTCAGTCTTACAATCGACGGGAAAGACATCTCGGTAGCCAAGGGGAGTACCATCCTCGAGGCAGCGGCGCTCCTCGGTATCACAATACCGACTCTCTGCTGGCTCAAGAAGGTCTCGCCCACCGGCGCTTGCCGTGTCTGTGCGGTTGAGGTGGAAGGTGTTGATCGCCCCATGACCGCCTGCAACACGCCGGTCAAGGAGGGAATCAAGGTTACGACCCAGTCTGAGAAGCTCTCAAAGATTCGCCAGAAGATCATGGAGCTTATGCTGGTCAACCATCCCCTTGACTGCCCAGTCTGTGATGCCGGCGGCGAGTGCGATCTCCAGAATGCCTGCTATGGTCTGGGTGCGTCTCGCCAGGAATACTCGGCACTTCTTGAGCGGCGGGAGATCCGTTACGACTGGCCCCTCATCGAGAGCGACCCGAATCGCTGCATTCTCTGTGAAAAATGTGTCAAGGTCGACCACGAGGTGGTGGGCTGCAATGCCATTGCTGTGGTGAACCGGGGCGAGGCCACGGTGATCGACACCGTGGACGGCAAGCCCCTCAACTGCGAGTTCTGCGGAAACTGCGTCGGCGTTTGCCCCACCGGCACCCTTATCAGCAAGCCCTTCAAGTTCCGTGGCCGTCCCTGGGCCTTCAATGTAACCAAGAGTGTCTGCGCCTTCTGTTCCACCGGCTGCCAGATTGAGTATCACACCCGCAACGGCCGTGTCGAGCGGGTAACGAGTGAGGATGAGAACTACAATAGCGGCAATCTCTGCATCAACGGCCGATTCGGTTACAGCTACGTAAACGCCCCTGAGCGGTTGACGGAACCCATGGTCGGCAGCGCCAGGGCTGACTGGAATGCCGCCATGGGATCTGCAGTGGCGGGCCTCAAGGGGATCGTCGCCAAGTACGGTCCCGACGCCGTTGCCGGGCTCGGTTCGCCGCGGGTTACCAATGAGGAGAACTATCTTTTCCAGAAGCTGTTCCGGGGTGCCATCGGCAGTGGCAATATCGACTCGGAGGCGCGGCTCGGCTTTGCTCAGGCGCAAAAAGTTCTCCGTGAAAGGCTGGGCCTCCAGGGGGCCAGCGCAACCATTGACGCCATCGATCGGGCCGGCGCCGTCCTCGTCTTCGGCTGCGACCTGAATGCCGAAGCCACCGGCATCGAGTACCGGGTGATCAAGGCAGCCACCAAGAACGACGCCAAGCTTGTCCTGGCGAACATGCGGGACGTGAAGCTGAAGAAATTTGCCAACAGTCACCTCAAATACCGGCCGGGGAACGAGCTCACCCTCATCAACGCCCTCACCCGGGTCGTGCTCGACGAAGGGCTGCAGGACAATGACTTCGTTTCAAGCCGCATCGCCAATCTGACCGAACTGACCACGGCACTCAGCGCCGTATCGGTTGCCGATGCCGCGGAAGCCGCCGGTGTGTCCGAGGCGGACCTTCGCTCTGCTGGGCGCCTGCTCGGCAGGAAAAAAAGTGTTGCCGTCATCTTCGGTGCCGATTTGATGCGAAGCAGCGGAGCCGAGGAAGCAGTAACAGCTCTGGTGAATCTTTCCCTTTTGCTCGGAGCTTTGGGCAAGGATACGGGCGGTCTCTTCCCGGTCTACGAGAAGACAAACATCCGCGGACTCCTCGATATGGGGGTTGCGCCCGACATGCTTCCGGGCAATCGGGCCGCGTCTGCTTCGGGCAAGAATCTGTGGCAGATCATCGAGGGGATCGAGCAGGGGAGCATCAAGGCTCTCTATCTCCTTGGCTGTGATCCCGTTGCCTCCTTCCCCGAGGGGGAGAGAATCAGGACTGCCTTCGGCAATCTGGAACTCCTCATCGTTCAGGATCCGTTCCCCGGCGAGTCGCTGAAACAGGCCCATATTGTCTTCCCGTCCTCGGTGGCGGCAGAAAAGCGCGGCACATTCACCAGCATCGACGGACGGGTACAGAGCCTCGCCAAGGCGGCAAACTCCCCGGGAGAGGCCCGCGAGGACTGGGACATCCTTACGGAACTCTACAACCGGCTTACGGGTGAGAGCCGTCCGGCGTCGCCCGCATCGATCATGGCTGAAATTGCGGGCCTTGTTCCGGGGTACGGGGCAGATGTCATTCTTCCGGCAGCATTCCCTGCCGCTGGACCCATCTCCCTCGCCGTCATGGGGGTAGCACGTCCGGCAGCACCCTCGGCGCAGTCCTATACGCTTCTTCCCGGTGCCATCCTGTACCACAGCGGCACCACTACTACCTGGTCAAAGAACAACGGCGAGGTTGCGCCCGCGGGCTATGTCGAGATCCATCCGGACGATGCCGCCAAACTGGGTGTGTCGGACGGCGCCGCGCTTCGCCTCTCCGCGGGGACTGCGAGCGTCACCGGCCCTGCGCGGGTGACGAACAGCGTACAACCTGGGCTTCTTTTTGCTCCGTACCATTTCCGCAGCATGAACGTGAATGCTCTCCTTGGAAAGGGAGCCGGCAGCGCGTCGGTGAAGGTGGAGAAAGCGTAAGAACTCAGAATATCATTCCATTTGGTTGGAAAAACCCCGCTGTGTCATACGGCGGGGTTTTTTTGTCCCCGATGTTCAAGGGTTTTGTCGTGGGTGTGCGGGAAGGCGGAGTGAAGCGAGGGCTTCTGATAGCCAGTGGCGCCTGTTAGTGAGCGGCGCCGGTGCGGTTGCTCTTCAGATAGGTGTTGACGGCGGCGTTGTGCTCGTCGAGGGTGGTGGAAAAGTGGTGGGTGCCGTCTTTCTTGGCGACGAAGTAGAGGTATCCGGTGCGGGCAGGGGTGAGGGCGGCCTCGATGGCTCCTTCGCTGGGATTGCCGATGGGGCCGGGGGGAAGGGCGGTGATGAGATAGGTATTGTAGGGGGTGTGGCGCTCGATGTCCTGTTTCGTGACGGTGCCGCCGAAGGCCCTCACGCCGTAGACGGCGGTCGGGTCGCTCTGCAGGCGCATCCCCCGGGCAAGACGGTTGTGAAAGACGGATGAGATGAGGGGGCGTTCGGCAGCAACCACGGCCTCCTTCTCGATGAGGGAGGCGAGGGTCACAACCTCGTGCCTCGTCATGCCGCTGCGGCGTGTCGCCTCGACGAAACGTTCACCATAGATCTTGTTGAATTGGGCCGCCATGGCCCGGATGAGGGCTGCTTCGTCCATTTTTCGGGTTACGTTGTAGGTGCTCGGGAAAAGGTATCCCTCGACACTATTCCCCTCTACGCCCAGTTCGGCCAGGAGTGTCGGGTCGGTGGCAGCCTTAATGAATCCTTCCCTGCTGAAGAGTTTCTGGCTCTCAAGGAGCTCGGCGACCTGGTGGATGGAGTACCCTTCGGGGATGGCGAACCGGCGGACATTGATCTCGCCGGTCACCATTTTGCGGAGAATCTCCGTGGGCCGCATCCCGTCGCTGAACTGGTATTCCCCGGCCTGGAGCCGGCCGTCTGCCCCCTTGAGGCGTGCGTGGACGACGAAGAGACGTGCGCTGGATACAATCCTCTCCCGTTCCAGATCGGCGGCGATCTGTGCGAGAGGCTCCCCCTTGGCGAAGTCGACGATTCGCACGGTACTGCCGTCTCCTGCGGGAAAGGCGAGAAAATAGGCGTAGCGGAGGGGTAGGGCAACGAGCAGGAGAAGGGCAAGGAGCAGTGCCGCCTGGATGTGCCGATTCTTCAGGAACGCGAAGCGGTGCTGCGTCTCGCTGGTTTCGCTGGCGGATTGGTCTTGTGGTGGGATCGAATCTTCCATGGGAGCGGGTGCCGGGATTGGGCGTCAGGCCTTGAAGCGGTTTTCCGTCCCTGCCCGCAATCGCTGGATGTTTTCCCGGTGTTTCCAGATGACAAGAAGGGCGATGACAAGGGTCACGCCGACGAAGGGAGGGCGTCCGTCCAGGAACGCCACGATGGGGGGCATGGCCGCAGCAGCGGCGATGGAGCCGAGGGAGATGTAGCGGGAGGTGGCGACAACGGCCATGAAGATGCCGAGGGCCACCAGGACCGACAGGGGCGAGATGCCGAGGAATACGCCGAGGGCGGTGGCGACACCCTTACCCCCCTTGAAGCCGAGAAATACCGTGTAGACGTGCCCCAGAAAGGCGGCGAGACCCGCGAGAGCCACCCATATCTCAGCCATCCCCAGGTATGTGGCGGCGAGAACCGGAAGAAGCCCCTTGAGGCAGTCCCCCACCAGGGTGGCGATGCCGACGGACCGGCCAAGGGTGCGGTAGACGTTGGTGGCGCCAATATTGCCGCTTCCGGTGTTCCGGATGTCGACGCCGGCTGCCTTGGCAAGCAGAAGCCCCGTGGGTATGGAGCCGAGGAGGTATGCCCCGGCCAGGAGAAGGATTTCGTTCAGCATGTGCAACTCCGACAAGTCAGAAAAAACGCCGTGAATAGTAACCCATTTCAGCGCCGGCTGCAAGTGGGCGGCGTTACTTCGTCCCCTTCCGGTAGACGAAAACGGCGGCCACCAGGAGCATGGTGTCCCGGAAGATGGCGGTCCAGGCGGTAGTCTTCTCCCCCCCCTGCTTGAAGCACCCGCAGTCGATGTCGAGGCCCCTCACGACCGTGGAGAAGAGGAGGACAATGAAGAACGCGTTCATGAGGGCCACGAGGGCTGCTGCGCTCCGGGCGCGCCAGCCGGTGACCAGCAGGACGCCGCAGATAACCTCGACCCACGGCAGGATGGCCGCCACCAGATAGTTGCCGGCGTAGGGGAGGATCTGATAGTTGGCGACGCTCCCTGCGAAAGCGGCGGGATTGATGATCTTGATGACCCCCGCGTAGAGGAAAAGGGCGCCGAGGCCCACCCGGAGGACTGCCGTGAGGTGCTTCTTGACCGGTTCCATCACTCGCCTCCCATTGCCACGGGATGGCCTGCGTCCCGCCACTCGGGGAATCCCCCTTCGTAGATGAAGACCTGGCCGAAGCCGGCCGCCAGGAGCTTCTCCCCCAGGAGTCTGCTGTCATGGCAGTCGTAGCCGCCGCAGTACACCACGAGAAGCCTGTCCTTGGGGGTCCGTTCCGCAAAGGGGGAGATGAGTCCTTCAGCCTCTCCCAGGGGGAGGGAGACGGCTCCCCTGATATGACCTTTGCGGAAGGTTTCCCGGTCCCGGGCGTCGATGATGATTGCCTCGCCGGTGTCAACGAGTTCCTTCACCTGCATGAGTCCCAGGGGGAGCGGTGTTGCGGCCGCGGCCGGCGTCGACGGGGTTGCGGTGGCGGCCGCAGCCGGAGCCTGGGATTCCTGCCCCCGGAAAACCTCCAGGAGGAGTCGGTGGTTAAAGGCGATGCCGATGGCGGCAGCTATGAGGACGATCGCCGCCATTTCGGCGGCGAGGCGCTTTACGTCGGTCTTCATGGGGTGCTACTCCTTCTCCCTGCGGTGGTCGTAGTGGATGACCGTGGCCTTCTCCAGCGTAATCATCCCCCCGCTCATCATGGCGTCGATCTTTGGCATGATCGCGTCGAACCGCTCCTGGGAGTCCACCACCTCCACCACGAGGGGGAGGTCGGCGGAGAGGCGCAGGAGCTTGTCGGTGTGGTAGACGCTGCGGGCGCCGAACCCGGCAACTCCCCGCAGCACCGTGGCCCCGGCGAACCCCTCCTGACGGAAGAGTTCCACGAGGGCCTCGTGGAGGGGCCTGCGGCCGTGCTTGTCCCCCTCGCCGATGAAGATGCGCATGAGGACCTGTTCGCCGATGAGCTTGGACATGGTTTCTCCCGTTACAGGTGCCGCGCCGTCATGATCCCTGCCCAGGTGCAGACGAGGCAGACGAGGACACTGGCAAGGACATTCACGGCCGCGGTGACGAATTCTCCCTCCTCCAGGAGCCGGAAGGTTTCATAGCTGAAGGTGGAGAAGGTGGTGAGGCCCCCGAGGAAGCCAATGGTGAGCCCGACCCTCAATTCCTGGGGGATAAGGGTCGTGCGGAGGCCGAACTCCATGATGAGGCCGATGAGGAAGGCCCCCGCCACGTTCACCGCCAGGGTGCCGTAGGGGAACCCCCTGCCGGCCAGGGCGTAGACCCACCCCGAGAGGAGGTAGCGAGCAAGGCAGCCGAGGGCGCCGAAAAAGGCTATGGCGATGATGGTTTGCATGGAGAGGTCAGATGCCCCCGACGATTTTCCAGTCCCCCGCGTCGCGGCGAAGCCGGATGGTCTCCTCGCCGGCAAGTTCAAGGGGCTTTCCGGCCACGGTCACCTTCATGGCGTAACGGCCGGTCACGGTGGCGGAGTCGCCATGGACCGCAATGTCGCGGCCGAGGGAGCGGTAGGCGACGGGGCCGAAGGAGGCGAGGGTTTGGGACAGCTCCTCCCGCTTGGCGCGGCTGTCTACACCCTTGTCCCGGTATGCGGGGGAAATGAGCGATGCGTAGAGGGTTGCGTCCGCGGTGGCCAGGGCCTGCTCCCGCTGCCGCATCACCTCCTCCACCGTGCGCTGCTCCGGGGTGCAGCCGGCCAAGGCGAGGAGGAACAGGGCCGCCAGCAGCGTGCGCATCAGTAATTCTTGTCCAGGAACTTCCGGGCTTCGTTCACGTATTTGCTCGTCTGGTACTCGGTGAAAAGCTTCTGGAAGGCATCGCGCCCCTTGGCCTTATCGCCGGAGCGGATGTAGGAAGAGCCCAGGTAGAAGAGGGTTTCGTCGTGGACCGGGGACCGGGGATACTTCTTCAGGGCCTCCTCCAGGCGCTTGACGGCTGCCCCGTACCGGTCGGTCCGGTAGTAGAAGCGCCCCACGTAGACCTCGTGCTCCACCTGCTTCATGCGGCAGATCTCAAGCTTGTTCCTGACTTCCTCGGCGTGCTCGGAGGAAGGATAGGTGCGCAGGAACGACTCGAACAGGGTAATCGTGTTGGCCACCGGCGTCTGGTCGGTGTCGATGCCGGTGATCTGCTCGTAGTGGCTGAGTCCCTGGCGGTAGAGGGCGTAGGGGGCCTTCTCGTGGTTGGGGTGGAGCTTGCGGAACTCCTCGTAGGAGGCGGCCGCCTCGATGTAGTTCTTCTCGTCGAACTGGGCGTCGGCGATCTTGATCTCGGCCAGGGCGGTGAGCTCCGGCGAGGCGTAGCTTTCGCGCACCTTGCGCCATTGGGCGATGGCATCTTCGTTGCGGCCGGAGCTCTGGAACTCCTCTGCCGCCTTGGCCATGGCTTCCGGGTTGCGGCTCACCGAATCCGGTGTGGTGGCGCAGCCGGCGGCCGCAAGAGCAAAGAGTATAAGAAAAGGGTAGAGAGAGGGTCGCTGGATACGGTTCATGGGGGTCCCGCCTTCCGTCTGGTATCAGAGAAAAAGTAGTGAAATCCCCTGACAAAGTCAACGCAAAGTTCCGTCCCGCCCCCGAAGGAGCGGGACGGCAGGGGCGTTACTTCCGCTTGCGCCGGTTCGGGTCCAGCTCCTTCTTGCGGAGCCGGATCGACTGGGGGGTCACCTCAACCAGCTCATCGTCGTCGATGAACTCCAGGGCCTGCTCCAGGGTCAGGATGCGCGGCGGGGTGAGCTTGATGGCGTCGTCGGAGCCCGAGGCCCGGACGTTGGTGAGCTTTTTCCCCTTGCAGGGGTTCACGTCCAGGTCGTTGTCCTTGGCGTGCTGGCCGATGACCATGCCGCCGTAGACCTCGGTGCCGGGGCCGATGAAGAGGATGCCCCGGGGCTGGAGACCGTCCAGGGAGTAGGCGGTGGTCTCGCCGTTTTCCATGGCGATGAGGACTCCGTTCTTGCGTCCCGGGATGTCGCCCTTGTAGGGGGCGTAGTCGTGGAAGGTATGGGTCATGACCGCGGTGCCGCGGGTATCGGTGAGAAGCTCGCCCCGAAGGCCGATGAGGCCACGGGCCGGCACGATGAACTCCAGCCGCACCGTCTCACCCATGGGCTGCATGGAGGTCATCTCCCCCTTGCGGGGGCCCATCTTCTCGATGATGGCCCCCTGGAACTCGCTGGGGACGTCCACCACCAGGTACTCCATGGGCTCCATCTTCTTGCCGTCGATCTCACGCATGATGACTTCGGGCTTGGAGACCGCCATCTCGAACCCCTCGCGCCGCATGTTCTCGATGAGGATGGAGAGGTGAAGCTCGCCGCGGCCCGAGACCTTGAAGGTGTCGGCGTTGCCAGTGTCCTCGACGCGGAGCGACACGTTGGTCCGCAGCTCCTTGTCCAGCCGGTCGCGGATGTTGCGGGAGGTGACGAATTTCCCCTCCTTGCCGGCAAAGGGGGAGGAGTTTACGATGAAGTTCATGGCGATGGTCGGCTCGTCGATGGAGACGTAGGGGAGGGCCACGGGATTGTCGGCGGCGGCCAGGGTTTCGCCGATCCCCACCTCGTCAAAGCCGGCCACGGTGACGATGTCGCCGGTGCATGCCTCCGCGATCTCCACCTGCTTGAGCCCCTCGTACCCCAGGAGCTTGGAGATACGCCCCCGCACCACGCTGCCGTCGCGGCGCACCAGCGCCACCTGCTCGCCGGCCTTCACGCTGCCGTTGAAGATCTTGCCCGTGGCGATGCGGCCGATGTAGTCGTTGTAGTCGATGTTGGTGACCAGGAGCTGGAACGGCGCCTTGGGGTCGCCGGCCGGCGGGTGGACGTTGCTTTCGATCACCGCGAAGAGGGGCTCCATGCTGTTGGACTCGGAGGCCAGGTCCAGCTTGGCGTAGCCCAGCTTGGCGCTGGTGTAGACGATGGGGAAGTCCAGCTGCTCGTCTTTGGCGTTCAACTCGCAGAAGAGGTCGAACACCATGTCCACCACTTCGTCGGCCCGGGCGCCGGGGCGATCGATCTTGTTGATGACCACGATGGGCTTGAGGCCCAGATCCAGGGACTTCTTGAGGACGAAGCGGGTCTGGGGCATGGGGCCGTCCAGGGCGTCCACCAGCAGGAGCACCGAGTCCACCATCTTCAGGACCCGCTCCACCTCGCCGCCGAAGTCGGCGTGGCCCGGGGTGTCAATGATGTTGATCTTGTAGCGGCCGTGGTGAACCGAGAGGTTCTTGGCGAGGATGGTGATCCCCCGCTCTTTCTCCAGGTCGTTGGAGTCCATGACCCGCTCGGTGATGGCCTCGTTTTCGCGGAAAACCCCCGCGTGCTTCAGCATGGCGTCCACGAGGGTGGTCTTGCCGTGGTCGACGTGGGCGATAATGGCGATGTTCCTGATCCGTTCTTGCATGGGTGGTGCGTGCTCCTTCTGCCGTATGGCGATAGATTCAAGGGATAGATGGATTGGGTGGGAGGGGGACCTTGTGTTCTTGTTTCCGGTAAATGAAAAAGACGAGCGCCGGCTCGTCCCAAAAACACGTCAGTATGTCAATATTCCGATGAAAAGACAAGCTAAATTTGGGATAAAAGGGTTGCCTCGGCGGCCTGATCCGTGGCATATATGTTGCTTTGAAAAGAGAGACCGATTACCCGAAGGTGAGCCCATGTCGATCATCAGAGACTTCATTCGTACCCTCAGGGAAGGCGCGGCAAACGGCGACAGGCCCATCCTGGCAGCCATGTTCTGCCTGCTCGTCTTCTCCCTTACCCTTATCGTGTTCGGCCTCGCCAAGTAGCCGGACCGGATGGTGAAAACCCCATGAAACGGATCATTGCCTATACTCTTTCCCTTCTTCTCATTCCCGCCCTTGCCGCTGCCTCGCGCCAATTGCCGGTGGACGGAGGCACCGTCACCTCCGGCATCGGCTGGCGCCTCGACCCCTTCGGCAGCGGCCGGATGAGCTACCACCAGGGGGTCGACATCGCCGTCCCCGAGGGAACCCCGGTCTATCCGACCCAGCGGGGGACCGTCTCCTACGCCGGCCCCTACAAGGGGTACGGCAACCTGGTGGCCGTGGACCACGGCAACGGCTACGTGACCCTTTACGGCCACAATTCGGCGATTCGCGTCACGGCGGGCCAGGCGGTGGACACGAAAACCGTCATCGCTCTGGCGGGGAGCACGGGGCGCTCCACCGGCCCCCACGTCCACTACGAGGTGCGGCAGATCCCCGGCTATGACAAGAAGGCGCGGGAGCGGCTGGAGGAGCAGCTGAAGGCCATGGTGGCCGAGAAGGTGAACGGCTGGGTCGAGGAGCACGTTGCCGGACAGGGGGAGGGTGACGAAGGCGAGGATTCCCGGCGGCACCCCCTGGCCGGGCTTGCCCTGCCGGGGGGCGAGGAGCTGCCGTAAGGGCGAAGATCCTCAGAGAGGATAGTGGAAGGCCCCCATCAGGAGCCCCACCGCCAGGAGGGAGAAAAGGGCCTTCACCGGTTGTTACCGGTCCATGGTCTTGAAGAGGGCCGCGAAGTCTTCGTCGCCGAAGCCCGCGGCCCGGGCTCCCTTGAAGAGCTCGTTGGCCGCAGCGGAGGCAACGAGGGGCTGACCCACCCGATCACCCAGGGCAACCGCCAGCCGCAGGTCCTTCTGCATGTGCTTCAGGGGGAAGGCCGGCGCGAAGTTCCCGTCCCGGATGAGCCCCCCCTTCAGGGCAAACATGGGATTTGCCACGGCGCCGGCGCCCATCACATCGAGGATTGCATCCGTGGCGAGCCCCGCCTTTCCCCCCAGGGCCAGCCCCTCGCAGAAGACGGCCATCATCCCGCCCATGACCATGTTCACCACAAGCTTCATCTCGGCCCCTTTCCCCACATCGCCCAGATGCACAATCTTCTTCCCCATCTTCTCGAAGCCGGGGAGCGCCTCGTCGTAAAGGCTCCGGTCGCCGGCGGCCAGGATGATGAGAGTGCCGTCCTCGGCCGGCTTCTTGCTCCCCGACACCGGCCCCTCCAGGAACCGTCCCCCCTTGGCCACCACGGCCACGCCGATCCGCTGGGAAGTGGCCGGGTCCACCGTGGACATGTCCACGTAGCCCCGCCCCTCGCCGATCCCCTCCAGCACCCCGTGCTTGCCGAAGCAGACCTCTTCCGCCGCCGCCGGGTCGGCCAGCATGGCGAAGGTCACCGGGCACGACTCCGCCACCGCCTTGGGCGTCGCGACCCGTTCCGCCCCCAGGGCCACCAGCTCTTCCGCCTTGTCGGGGGAGCGGTTCCAGACCGTCACCCCGAACCCCGCCTTCAGAAGGTTCTTCGCCATGGCGCTTCCCATGATGCCGAGGCCGATGAAACCGAATTTATGCATGGAATATCTCCTTTTCTCTGATTAAACCAGCCGCGCCCAGCGCCACTGCCGGACCGAGTTGACGAGAAATATCTCCTCTGACCGCTTCAGCTCCTCCCGGGTGATGACCCGCTCCCGCACCTGGCCCAGGGCCAGGATCTCCTCCCGGAAGGTGCCGGGGAGGAGCCCGCAGGAAAGGGGCGGGGTTACCAGTGCGTCGCCGATGCGGGCCACCACGTTGGCGTTGGCCGCCTCGGTCACCTCCCCCCGCTCGTTCACGAAGATCACGTCGGCACAGGCGGGGTGCAGCTCCCGCTCCCGCTGGTAGAGGGGGCGGTGGGTGGTCTTGTGGTAGAGGAACGAATCGGCGGAGTCGACGGTCTCCGAGGCGAAGCAGACTGCCACCGGATTAGCATCGTCCACGGCGGGGAGCGGCTCGGTCTCGATGGTAAAGGCCCCCCGCCGGTTCAGGAGGAGCCGCACCTTGTGCTTCCCTTCGAGACCGCCGGTGCGGTGGTCAAGGACCGTGGTGATGGTGCCGAGGCGGACGGCGAAGCCGAAGTAGGCTGCCGAGCGGAAAAGCCGCGCCAGGTGCCGTTCCAGGAGGAAGCACCCCTTGTCTTCCTCGTAAAGCATGGTCTCCACCAGCTGGAAGTCGGGGAGGCGCGTGCGGGCGAAGCGGGCCTTGGCGAGGCACTCGCGATACTCGTCCCCGGCCTGGGAGCCGATGGTGACCCCGCTGCCGATACCCAGTTCTCCTGCCCCCGTTTCGGTGTCGATGACCACGGTGCGAATGGCGACGCTGAAGGTCATCTCCCCGCCGGGCGACACGTGGCCGATGCAGCCGGTGTAGACCCCCCGGGGAGAATCCTCCAGCTCCCGGATGATCTCCATGCTCCGCTTCTTGGGGGCGCCGGTCACGGAGCCGCAGGGGAAGAGGGCCCGGAAGAGCTCCGGCAGGTCTACCCCCTCCCGCAGCCGTGCCGTGATGGTTGAGGTCATTTGGTGGACCGTATCCAGGGTCTCCACCGCGAAGAGCCCGTCCACCTGCACCGACCCGGTCTTCGCCACCATCCCCAGGTCGTTGCGCATAAGGTCCACGATCATCAGGTTCTCGGCCCGCTCCTTCTCGCTCTCGGCAAGGCGGGTCTTGAGCTGCTCGTCCTCGCTCCGCCAGCGTCCCCGGGGTGCGGTCCCCTTCATGGGGCGGCAGGTGAGGAGGCCGTGGCGCAGCTCGAAGAAGAGTTCGGGGGATGCCGACAGGATCTGGAAGCGTCCCAGGTCCAGATGGGCGCAGAAGGGGGCCTTCTGGGCGCGGCAGAGGTCGCCGAAGTAGGCCCCGGGGTCCCCCGTGAAGGCGAAGCGCTGGCGGAAGGTGAAGTTAACCTGGTAGGTGTCGCCGGCGGCGATGTACTCTCTGATGCGCCCCATGGCGATTTCATATGCCTCGGGGGGGAGGGTGGGCTCCCAGCGGGTGGTGTCGTAGGCCTCTTCCCCTTCCTCCGCGTCGGGGAGGCGGGGCGAGAAACCGAAACGCTTCTCGAACAGGCCGAACCAGAGAAGCGGCTGGGAGCCGGCCGGGTGGGTGGCGAGGCCGGTGCCGAGCCCCGCCGCCGCCTCGTAGGAGACAAAGCCCGCCGCGTGGAGCCCCCGGGCCGCGGCCTCCTCAACCCTCTTCAGGGCCGGGACCACCTCCTCGGGGGTGCGGGCCCTGATCTCCTCCACGAATCCCTCGAAGCGATACGAGGACGGGTGGTGTTCCGGCGCGAAGGACGCCAGGGTGACGGCCGGCATCCCGCTCATGGCGCACCCGCCCCGCACAGCTTCACCACCGGGCATTCCCGGCAGAGGGGCTGCACCGTGCCGTCGCACCCTTCCGAGATTCCCAGGTGGCAGAGGGGGAAATCGTACTTCACCGGGTCGGCCGGGTCCAGGCGCCGGAGGGCCGCCGTGATCTCCCGGGCCATGCGCCAGTCGGCCTGCTTCCGCTTCGTGAACCCCAGGTGGCGGCAGATCCGCTGGATGTGGGCGTCCACGGGGATTACCAGCTGGGCCGGGGAGACCCCCTTCCAGACCTCCAGGTCGATGCCGTCGGCGGGGCGGACCATCCAGCGCAGGTACATGCAGAGCCGCTTGCAGGCGCTCCCCGATGCAGGAGAGGGGAAGAAGAAGGGGAAGTAGGAATCGGCGGGGATGGCATCGGTGCCGAAGACCGGGGCGTAGTCAAAGGCGAGGATGGCGGCGCTGAACTCGATAAGGGAGGGGGTGATATCCTCGGCATGGGGATCGTGGCACCCCAGGAAGAAATCGCCGATGGTGTCCGCCTCCTCGATCATGGTCCGGGCCGCCAGCAGCAGCGCGCAGAGGTCGCGGCCGTCGTTGAAGCGGTGCTTGAAGCCGGCGAAGCGCCGCAGCCCCTCTTTCGGTTCGAAATTCTCCACGAATCGCCGGGGCGACGGCCCCAGGGCGGCAAAGACCGCCTCCAGGTTCCGGAGGATGATCTTCACGTTGCCGTAGGCGAGGCACGACGCCACGAGCCCCGCGATCTCCCGGTCCTCGGGGGAGGCATAGCGGTGGCAGAAGGAGAGGGGGTCGTTCGCCAGGTGGCGGGGCGAGCGGGATGCGTAGAGATTGTCGAGGACGGCCTTGATGTCCAACGGTCAGCTCCCGGGGGAGTAAAGTGGGCGCGGAAAGCCGCTATGGTACACCACGGCGGCGGGAAGCGCCAAACGGAAAAAGGGGAGGCCACGCTTCGGTGAACATGTCCTTCTTGCGCTCTTGTCTATGCGGGCATATTCTTATGACAGGAGGTCTGCCATGAAAACATCACTGATGCACAATTCCCATCTTCCTCTTCCGGCGGAGGTAGAGTGGGTGAGGCCGCAGCGGGTCAATGCTGTTAACGAAGAACTGGTTTCCTATGCCCAAGCCTATGCCGGCACCGCTGCCGACCTGGACGAAGCCCTGGAGGGGGCGGCGAGCGAGCACCTTCGAAGATCGAGGAAGGGACCATGATTGCCGTGGGGATTATCCCCCGATAGCCTTCGGGCTCTCCAAGATGAACGTCACCGGTCCGTCGTTCACCAGGTGCACCTTCATGTCCGCCTGGAAGATCCCCGTGGCCGTGGGGATGCCGGTCTCCCGCACGAAGTCCGTGAAGCAGTCGTAGAGCCGCTTCCCCTCGTCGGGCGGGGCTGCCGTGTCGAAGGAGGGGCGCCGCCCCTTGGCGCAGTTCCCCGCCAGGGTGAACTGGGACACGGCAAGGATTCCCCCGGCCACCTCCCGCACCGACAGGTTCATCTTCCCCGCCTCGTCCTCGAAGATGCGCAGCCCGGCAATCTTCTCCGCCAGCCACGCCGCATCCCGTTCCGTGTCCCCCTTTTCCACCCCGAGAAGGACCAGAATCCCCCGGCCGATGGCCCCCACGGTCTCGCCGTCCACCACCACCCGCGCCTCGCTCACCCGCTGGATCACCGCCTTCATGCCCCGAACACCCTCGCCAGAGCTGCCCGGTAGGCCGCCTCCGCCGCCGCCCCGAAGGGGGTGAAGATCACCCGCTGAAGCTCCGGGTAGCGTTCCAGGGCGGCCTTGGTCTCCTCCAGGGCGATGGTGCACGCCTCATCCAGCGGATAGCCGTAGACCCCGCAGCTGATGGCCGGAAACGCGATGGACGTGAGGCCGGCTCCGTGGGCCACGTCGAAACAGCGGCGGTAGCAGCTCCGGAGCTTCTCCGGCTCCCCCTTCGCCCCCCCGTGCCACACCGGCCCCACCGTGTGGATCACGTGCTTCGCCGGCAGCCGGTACCCCTTCGTCATCTTCGCGTCCCCCGTCGGGCAGCCGTTCAGGGTGCGGCATTCCGCCAACAGCTCCGGCCCCGCGGCCCGGTGGATGGCGCCGTCCACCCCGCCCCCCCCCAGGAGCGACTCGTTGGCCGCGTTCACAATGGCATCCACCGCCAGCTTCGTGATATCCCCCGTTATGATCTCGATCTTTTCCTTCATGGCGTTCCCTCCGTGCCCGATTAGGTTGCCGGTCAATTCTACAACCGATCCAGGGGACTTTCCACCCCCTTGCCCCCCCGGTTCAGCACATGGGTGTAGATCATCGTCGTCTGCACATCCTTGTGGCCCGGAAGCTCCTGCACCGTGCGGATGTCGTACCCCGACTGGAGGAGGTGCGTCGCGAAGGAGTGGCGCAGGGTGTGGGGGGTGACGAGCTTGGCGATTCCCGCGGCGCGGGAAGCCTCTTTTACCGAACGCTGCAACCCCTGCTCGTCGCGATGATGGCGTCGGGTAACCCCTGTACGGGGATCAACCGACAGGCGCTGGGAAGGGAAAACGTACTGCCATCCCCACTCCCGTCCCGCCGTGGGATACTTCCGCGCCAGGGCAGCGGGGAGGTGGACTTCTCCGAGCCCCGCACCAAGGTCATCCCCATGGATCAGCTTCACCTTGGCAAGGTGCGCCCGCAGGGGCTCCACCAGCGACAGGGGAAGCATCGTCACGCGGTCCTTCGCCCCCTTTCCCTCGCGCACGACAATCTCGCGCCGCTCCAGGTCCACATCCTTCACCCGCAGGCGCACGCATTCCATGATGCGCATGCCGCTGCCGTACAGAAGGCGTGCCATCAGCTCATGGGTGCCCGCCAGGCGTGACAGCAGCGTCTGGACTTCGCCCACCGTCAGAACAACCGGCAGGCGCTGGGGTTTCTTCGCCTGCTCAACGTCATCGAGCCAGGGGAGCTCGGTTTCGAGCACCTCGCGGTAGAGAAAGAGGATCGCGGCCCGTGCCTGGTTCTGGGTAGAGGCCGAGACCTTGTGGGTCACGGCCAGGTGGGTGAGGAACGCCTCAACCTCCGTCTTGCCCATCTCCTGGGGGTGACGCTTGTTGTGAAAGAGGATGAA